>JACDES010000186.1 GCA_013816265.1 Parachlamydiaceae bacterium
CCAAACGCTTTGCGTAGCATTGAAAATCTGTTCATAAATATTGCTTGAAGCTACGCGTAGCGTTTGGAGTGCGAAAGTCCTCTTTCGCTTTGTTATAAAGCGCCATATTTGTCTACATGCCTAGTTTTGACGCTACCTCCAAAGGGGGCGCTTTCTATAATTTAAGCTAAACCAAAGTTGCCACACTGACTTAGGCTCATTTTCATTACGAACAAGATTATTTCATAATATTATTTTATAATATTAAAAAAATGCATTAACCTTTGGTTACCTCTAGACATAAAATATTCTTTAGACAAGAATGAAAAAAAACTTTAATAGAGGTAATTATGATGACTCTAACATCTAAATCAACAACAACAACTGGCCAATACTTATTAGATCGTTTGAATTCATTAGGGGTTGAACATATTTTTGGTGTTCCGGGAGATTATGTCCTTAGACTTGATAAAATGATCGAAGAGCACAAAAAAATTAAATTCATTAACACCACTCGCGAAAGCACAGCCGGATACATGGCTGATGCATATGCTCGTTTACGCGGAATCGGTGTCGCCTGCATCACATACGGCGTAGGAATAAATATATCTAATGCCTTAGCACAGGCATATGTCGAAAGCTCTCCCTTAATTGTAATATCCGGCACCGTCGGTACTGATGAATTTGCTCAACATTCTGCCATGCACCACATGATAAACAAATCAATGACAAGCCACGGCGACACCACACAATTAGAAATTTTTAAACATTTAACTATCGATCAAGGAGTTTTAGATGATCCCAAAACTGCTGCAGAAACGATCGATCGTGTATTAACCGCCTGCCTACTTCATAAAAAACCCGTTTATTTAGAACTTCCGCGTAACATGGTGACCCAACCTATTGAGGATCCACAATCCAAAATCTCAATACAATACCCTCAAAGCGATAAGAAAGCTCTTCAAGAAGCCCTAGAAGAAACAAAAAAAGCTCTTCAATCATGTCATCACCCTATCATCTGGGCAGGTCACGAAATTTTAAGATACGGTCTAAGTAAATCATTACTAAATTTTGCTGAAATGAATCGTATTCCAGTCGTTTCCTCACTACTTGGCAAGACTGTCATTGATGAGACGCACCCCTTGTTTGTCGGCCTATATCAAGGTGAAATGAGCTCAGATCATGTTAAAGAAGTGATCAAAAAATGTGATTGTATCATTATCGCCGGCGTCCTATTAAACGATTTTGAAACAGGCTTTTTCACAACTAAAATTGATCAAGAGCATCATATTATAGTCGATGCAAATTCATTAAGTATTGGTAATCACCATTATAAAAATGTGAGCCTTATTGATTTCATCCAAGGTTTGGAAAAAATAAAATTGAATTTGTCACATCCTCCATTTCATACTCCTAAAATGGCAAATTTGCCCACTAAATTCATTCCAAACGGAAATACTCACACGACAATAAAACGCGTTTTTGAATGCATTCAAAGTCATTTACAACCATCAAATATTGTAGTAACAGATGTAGGAGATTGTCTATTTGCCGGAGCCGATTTAATATTATCTCATAATGCATTTTTAGCTTGTGGTTACTTTGCAAGCCTAGGATTTGGAGTTCCTGGAGCAATAGGAGCTCAAATAGCAGATCCCAATAGACGCGTAGTTGCTATCGTAGGGGATGGTGGCTTTCAAATGACGGCAACAGAATTATCTGCAGCGGTAAGATACAAGCTTGATCCTATCGTTATTGTTCTGAACAATCATGGTTACGGAACCGAGCGTCCCCTTATCGAAGGCACTTATAATGATATTGTAGACTGGAATTATAGCGAATTGCCAAAATTATTAGGTGGTGGTATCGGTATAAAAGCAGAAACAGAAAAGGCTTTTGAAGATGCCTTAACAAATGCATTCGGTCAAAGAGGTACTTTTTATATTATCGAAGTAGATCTTGACAAATTAGATTTTTCACCTTCTCTGCATCGTCTTGGAGAACTTTTGGGTAAACTTGTGAAGGGAAAATAATTAATTTATTACATCAAATTTACTTTATGTAAATAATCCCAATTTATACCACGTGCGGTCCAATATTATTAAGTCCAAACCTCCCACATTTACAGAAAATTACAAATGTGCTAAACTAATAATAAAGGAGATTTAATATGTCTTCACATCACGATCATGCAAGAATGACGATTGACATGCCATTCGAGGAACATAAAAAATTAAAAACCATGGCTGCTTTTATGGGTATGTCTCTAAAGGATCTTGTTCTTAATTGTTTAAGAGATAATCTACTAAGTGACAACGAACCAAATGCCAAAACGTTAAAAGCTTTTAAGGAAACAGAAGCTGGCAAGGATCTAGTTCGTTGCAAGGACTTCGGTGATTTTATTGAAAAACTTGGTTTCAAATAATGCTTAATATTTCCTTTCGTACTCAATTCAAAAAAGAATTGAAGAAACAAGCAAACAGAGGAAAAGATATAAAAAAATTTCTGGAAATTGCTAATAAACTTTCTAATGAGACGCCACTGGAACCTAAATATCGAAACCATAAGCTTGTTGGAAATTTTAAGGATCGTTGGGAATGTCACATTGAACCAGACTGGCTTCTTATTTATCTCAAAACTTCTAATGAGATTGTTTTTGAAAGAACTGGAACACATTCAGATCTTTTTCGTTAATTTTATTTTTCATAACTGTATTACTATTTATAAATTTATCAAATTTTTTTTCCCTATTTCCATTCTATCGATACTTATACCACAGCCCGCTTCAAACTTGGATTTCAACCAACGCGAAAATCCTCGCGATTCGACGATCGTAAATAGATCAATATTAGAAATATGGATCTATTTACGAT
>JACDES010000027.1 GCA_013816265.1 Parachlamydiaceae bacterium
CGGAGGCCTGGGACAGTACATACAACACATTGAGTCCTGTAGGGACGGCACATTGATACGTGCATGATTATGCCGTCCTTTCAGGACTCGATTATTATTTTATTTACACCCAGGCCTCCGCTTTGCTGCGACCTGGGCTATTTCATGCCGGCCCTACAGGCCTAACGCAAGGAATCTTTCTTAAAAAAATGTAGTTATAGAATTGGAAACCGTATCAATAAAAGAAATTAGGCGATTATGCTATTTTTTATTATTTTCACAGCATTGGGCTTAGAACAGACGCTCTACGAGCTAACGAAAAGTCGCAAGGCTTTTATCTAACCTAATTTAACTCATATAACCTCTCTCCGTCTCCCTGTCTCCCCAGCTCTTCGTTGAATTCAATTAAAGTAATTACACATGTTTTAACCCCCTCATTTTTTGCATTTTACCTACTCGTGGGTAATAGGATGTCTCCCGGCATTGCTAAGCAAATTTTAAAAACTCTAGTTCTGCTTGTTTTCTGCTTGTTAAAAAACACGCCTCCCATATATACTCTCGTATTCTTTGCACTGGTAGCTCAATTGGATAGAGTACCCGGCTACGAACCGGGAGGTTAGAGGTTCGATCCCTCTCCGGTGCAATGTTTATTCAAGTATTCCCTTGCGGGCCCATATCCACTAATTCTTATCTTGTAGCTTGTCCTGACACCAAGGAAGCTGCCATCATTGATGCTGCTCCTGAATCAGCCAAGGTAATTTGCAATATTATCGATCAAAATCAATTTGATTGTAAAAAAATATTGCTGACTCATTCCCATTGGGACCATACTGCTGATATCCCACAATTACAAGATCGTACTAATGCCAAAGTGTTCATTCATCCACTCGATGTCCCTAATCTTGAAAATCCAGGTGCTGATAAACTCCCTTTGAGATACAAAATTCAAAGTGTTAAGCCTGATGGATTAATAAATGAAGGTGATACTGTTCAAATTGGTAATTTAACATTTTCCATTATTCATACTCCTGGGCATAGTCCTGGATGCATTTGTTTTTACAATAAAAAACATGGAATATTATTTTCTGGAGATACCCTTTTTAAAGGGTCTATTGGAAATATTTCCTTTCCTACAAGTAGTCCTGAAGACATGTGGATTTCATTAGCAAAACTTAGTAAATTGCCGCCTGAAACTGTTGTATATCCGGGGCATGGCCCAAAGACTACAATCGGCTCAGAATATTGGCTATCTAATGCTAAAGAAGTTTTTAGTTAATTAGACTTTGCTATGCCCATTTGTTGCCCCATAAGACATCGAATTTCGCATCCACTTTCTGTTGCAGCGATTAAATCTGAATCGAATTGGATGGAATCTTTTTGAAATAACAGAATCAACGAAGAGGCACCAAATTCAAAATACCCCTTTTCCGCTCCTTTTTGCTGCGGCGTAAAAGGAGTATATGTTTCATGTATGCTTCCTACATTCGTTGCGCCGATTTCTAAATAAAGAACTTTACCAAATTCCTTTGTTTCTAGTTCACAGACAGTCCTTTTATTTTTTGTAAATATAGCAATGTCTTTTTTGATCGCGACAGGATTAACAGAATATAGCCAACCATTGATGAAGCGTGTTTGACCAGGAATGCACTCACAAGGAAAATGAAAACGATGATAATCAGAAGGACATAACCTAGCAAGAACGATGCTGCCGCCCATGTACCGCTCTGCAAGTAACTCATCTTCTAATAGCTCTACGAGGTTAAGTCTTTCGCCTTTTACAACAAATCCATCATTTTTATCGATATTTTGAAAAAAATAATATCTTGCATCAGCAGGCATGACAGCAATTTTTTCACCTGGAACGATAGGGCGAGCATCAGGTTTCAGTTTACGAATAAAAAAATCATTGAAAGTCCGAAAGCTGGAAATGGGCTCTAAAAACTCACTTGGGTCAACCCCGTACTCTTGAATAAAAGGAACAATTTTTTTTCTACTGAGCGGATTTTTTTGTAAAAATCCATAGAGTGCTGAAAAAAATGGAAATTTTACAATTAAAGGCAATAATTTCGCTCGAAAAGTATTACTGAAAAAATAATTGCCATAAAAAAGCTTTAAAGCACCTTTCCCATACACTTTTTCAAGTTCTTTTTGGCCCGTTTTTCGGTTTATATAGATGATATCTTTCATATTATTTAACTGATTTTCAACATACCATGCGAGGTATAGATGCAAAAAAGAATAGATTAGTATATAATGACTTTGTCTGCAATATTAACCTTAATGTAAGAAATTAATTAGTATGGATTTCATTCAACAACCGTATTATCCAGGTGAAACAATCGCCGCTATAGCAACACCTCCAGGTGAGGGTGGTGTCGCTATTATTCGTATTTCCGGTGATGAAGCGTTAAATATTGCAGCTAAAATATTTTCTGGTCATGTTCATTCCTATAAAAGCCATACAGCCCATTTTGGTAATATACTCAATAAACATGGCGAACATGTTGATGATGTTATCTTACTAGTCATGCTTGGTAAACGTTCCTATGCAGGAGAAAATACTGTTGAAATTCATTGTCATGGCGGAAGCCTTATTACAAGACGTGTTCTAGAAGTCGTTTTAGAGGCAGGAGCACGTGCCGCTCTTCCTGGAGAATTCACTTTCAAAGCCTTTATGAATGGAAAAATCGATTTAGCTCAAGCCGAAGCTGTACAAGAACTTATTTGCGCAAAAAATGAAAGGGCTCTAGAAGCAGCAGATAAGCAACTAAAAGGTGTCTTGTCTGAAAAGGTAGCTGGATTTCAAAAATCTCTAACAGCAATCACAGCAATATTAGAAGCATGGGTTGATTTTCCCGAAGAGGGACTTGAATTTGCCACGATGGATGAAATCTGCGATGATTTAGATCACTTATGCAAAGAAATGGAAAAATTAGTACTGACATTTCACGATGGAAAAATTTTGCATGATGGCCTTTCCATGTGTCTTATAGGGTCACCAAATGTTGGAAAATCATCCTTAATGAATGCCCTTCTTGATAAAGATCGAGCCATTGTATCCCATATACCTGGAACAACGCGCGATGTCTTGGAAGATAGCTTACGTCTTAATGGACTTCATTTAAAATTGAGTGATACAGCCGGAATTCGCGAAGCGGATGAATTCGTCGAACAGGAAGGAATTCGTCGTTCCAAATCGGTGATGGAACAATCTGATTTGATCTTACTTGTGTTAGATGCCCATAAAGGGTTAGATGAACAAGATCGTTTTTTAATCGATCAAGTTCCTAAAAATAAAACAATCGTGATATGGAATAAAACTGACCTTCCTTATACACAGTTGCCACAACTAGATTTTCCTCATATGGTTACCCTCTCTGCTAAAAACAGACAAGGCTTAGATGAATTGAAAAATAAAATCGATGCCGTTATATGGACAAATGGTCCTCCATCAAAAGAAGAGATCATTGTTACAAATGTAAGACACAAAGAGGCACTAACAGAAGCCATTAATGCTGCAAGAAAAGTGATAAGTGGCTTAAGGAATAATGTATCTCCAGAATTTTTAACTTTAGATATGCGTCAAGGATTATCCGAGCTAGGAAAAATTTTAGGGTCAAATATTACTGAAGATATATTGTCGGCAATATTTTCAAAGTTTTGCATTGGTAAGTAGTGAGTTGTATTTTATGACAAAAAAAGAAATCTCAAAAAAAATTCAAAATATTTTAATTAAACTTTATCCAAATCCAAAAATTCCATTAACTCATACAGATAATTTTACATTGCTTATTGCTGTAATGCTATCCGCGCGTTGTACTGATGTACGGGTTAACAAAATCACCCCCTTACTTTTTGCTGAAGCCGATACGCCTCAAAAGATGGTAAAGCTGCCGGTTCCTGAAATTGAAGAAATTATCAGACCATGTGGACTTTCTCCACAAAAGGCAAAAGCTATTTTAGGAACGGCGGAAGCAATAATAAACAAATATCATGGTAAAGTTCCTAATACATTTGAGGAATTAGAATCCTTGCCTGGAGTAGGTCATAAAACAGCTTCTGTTGTTATGTGGCAAGCGTTTCAAAAAAATGCCTTCCCTGTCGACACTCATATCCATCGTTTAGCTAAAAGATGGGGATTAAGTGAAGCAAAAAATGTTAAAGAGACCGAAAAGGATTTGAAAGAGCTTTTTCCTAAAAAGGATTGGGGAATCATGGCGATGCGAATCATTTTTTTTGGACGTGAATACTGTCCGGCGCTTCGTCATAATAAAGATGATTGTCCAATATGCTCTTGGCTCTAATGAATATACTGTTGAATCTTTCTCATTTTGTATTAGATTAAATGAAATTTAGAAATTACTTCGTTAGCTCGGTAGAGCGTCTGTTCAAAGCCCAATGCTGTCAAAATAAGAGAAAAAAATTGGCGAATAGCCTTTTTCATTTCCCATTCTTTTACCCACAGTCACTTAAGAAAAATTCCTTTTGTTAGGCCTGAAGGGCCGGTATGAAATAGCCCAGGTCGCAGCGAAGCGGAGGCCTGGGACAGTACAAACAATACATTGAGTCCTGTAAGGACGGCACATTGATACGTACATGATTATGCCGTCCTTTCAGGACTCGATTATTATTTTATTTACACCCAGGCCTCCGCTTCGCTGCGACCTGGGCTATTTCATGCCGGCCCTTCAGGCCTAACGCAGGGAATCTTTCTTAAAATAAATGTAGTATAGAATTGGAAACCGTAACAGCAAAAGAAATTAAGCGATTATGCTATTTTTTCTTATTTTGACACCATTGGGCTTTGAACAGACGCTCTACCGAGCTAACGAAGTAATTTCTAAATTTAGATCTTTTTTTCTTAGCCTCAAGCGACACGCACTCCAAAGGGTTAAATATTTTGCAATGATGCAGTAATCAATGTAGATAATTCTGCATTTTCCGGTAATTCTTTTAAGCTCTGCTTGACAGCCTTTTGCGCTGTCGACTGATTATAACCCAAATTTACTAATGCTAAAATCGCATCTTGGATGCATTGTAGTCGAGGGTCCTTATTAATCTGTATCGAAAAATCAGATACACTTGATACGGACCAACTTGATAATTTGTCTCGCAATTCTATAATTAATCTTTCAGCAGTTTTTTTGCCTACACCCGGTACTTTGCACAATTTCATTATATCTTCTTGAGCTATCGCGGCATGCAAATGTGACGGAGGTAAATGTCCTATCAAGCTCAGAGCCAATTTTGGACCCACACCTGTTACATTTAATAAACATTCAAATATATCACGCTCTTCCATCGTAATAAATCCATAAAGAGCCTGCACAAACTCTCGTACTACAAATGAAGTATATAATTGCAAGGGCTCGCCAATTTGCGGTAATTGTCCTAGCCCACTTGAAGATATATAAATGCAATAGCCCACCCCTTTTACATCAATAGTAGCTTGTAATGGTGTGGAATGAACTAAAATCCCTTTGATATATGCATACATATTTTAGCCTAATTATTAATTAAATTTCGTAATTGTGAATCAAATGTTCAGCAGTATGAGCGTGACAAATTGCTAATGCAAGTGCGTCAGCAGCGTCTTCTGGCTCTGGAACCGAAGAAAGATTAAGCAGCCTTTGTATCATAGATTGTACTTGAAATTTGCTTGCTCTCCCAGTACCGACAACGGACATTTTAGCTTTCGTCGGAGCATATTCAAATATAGGTAATCCATTATTCTTTGCCGCTATAAGGACAACGCCTCGGGCCATACCTAATTTAATTGCACTTTGGATATTTTTATGAACAAACTGGGTCTCAACGACAATGGCATCTGGTTGATATTTTTTTATTAGTTCTTCAACTCCGTTAAAAATCACAAGATAACGATCTGATAACAGAAGCTTTCCAGGTGGGCGAATACAACCATAATCGATGGGTACATATCGATGACTTTCAACATCTATAATGCCGTACCCGCTAATCCTAGTACCCGGATCTATCCCCAATATACGACGAGACTTTTTCTGATCACTCATGTGTTTGATTAGCTTTGAATTTTTCCGATGTTTGTCTTACCCCAAAAAGATCATATTGCCCATCAAATTCATCATGATGGAAAGATCTTCTTTGAGACTCTTGAACATCCCTGAAGTCTTCTGGTACTGATGTGGGTCTTTCGATTGATTTCTGAGCGGCCTGATATAATGGTGTAGAAGCAAAAGAACTACCCATAAATGTACCCAAATTTGCAAATAAACTCTGCATATGGTTGTGTTTTTCTTCAATTTTCTTCAACTCACGAATACGCCCTTCACTTTCTTGCCATTTATCATACATTTTGAAATATTTTTCTTCCCACTTGGATACTTGGCTTTCTGTTGATTTCAAGGCATCATGAAGATCTTCTTGCAATTTTTTCTCATGCTTTTGATATGACTCTATGGATCCCTGTAGAAGAATAATTTGAGATTTAAACATCTCCAATTGTTTATGAGCATCAATTAAAGCCATATGCTGCTCTTCAGATTTATCATTCAAAAGGGCTAATTCTTTTACTTTTTTCCCAAGATGCTGTTGTGCTACTTTAAAGCGTCCTTCACTGTCATCTAATGAAGATTTAATTCTTTGAATTTCTCTTTCTTGACGGTCCTGTTCCCTTTTAAATTCTGTTATTTGAATATCCTGATCGCATAATTGAACATCTTGATCTTTAAGCCTACGTGTTAATTCTACTAGCTGCTGATCTGCATGTTGACGAGTCTCGACTGCTTCATCAAGCTTCTCAGATACCTGTACAAACTCTTCTCTAAGTTGCTCATATTTTTCATGAATTTGATTCTGCTCTTGTAGATCGTAACCAACAACTCTCATCTTCTTTTCTAATTCTTGGACTTGTAGCTGTGCTTTAACTAATAACTGATCTTTGTTATAAAGATTCATTTCAAAATGCTTTTTTTGCTGTTCCGAAACAGCTAATTGCTCTTGAAATGCAACAATATTTGAAGATTGATTCTCTGACTGCTGCTTTAACTCTTTTATCTGATACTCTAAACTAACTTTTTCTTTAAGTACTTGTGTATAATCATCTTTTAAAGAAGAGCCTTCAAAAGAGTTATTTTCTGAAATAGATTTAGTATCAAATTCATTTGGAGGGGTCGTTTCAGATTTTTTTTGGTGAGCATCTTTCAATAATTTTTCATGCAACTGTTGTTGCGTGGAAAGCTCAGATTGTAGTGCCTTAATTTTATGATAAGTCTGCTCAAGCTCTTCTCTCAACTGTTCTGTTTCTAAATTTGCCTCTTCAGTTCTTTCTCGCAAATATGGAATAACACGTTCTAACTGCTCTATTCTTTGTTGACTTGCTACAAGCTCAGTTTTGTAACTTTCATTGTTCGAATTTGCTGGTTCTTGGGTGGAAGCTTCTTGATTTTTCTTTGCAAGATTTCTTAAGTGAACTAACTGTTGTTTCAAAGAGGATAATTCTTCTTCGTGCTGTTTATCAACCTCTTCCAACTCATGTTTTTTTAATTCGGCATCTTTTTGAATCGCATATCTTTGATTAATTTCACCTTGCAATTGATCATTTAATGCATGAAGATTTTTTTCGTATTGCTGTTTCAGCGTGACTAATAATCGCTTAAGGTGCAAAATTTGCTCTTCCGCCGACGAACGAACTGCTTTTCCTGAATGACTAACTTGACCGATGTCTTCTTTAATATTAATTGTGTTTGTCAATGGGATCACTCCATTATGTTAATAACCTGAGTTACTTGGAACATATCATGAATAAAATTCTCATAAAACCTAAAAACATCCTCGTTCGAATGCCAAATTGGCTAGGTGATTTAGTTATGGCCACTCCCATATTAAAGGATCTGAGAAATCATTGGCCAGAAGCAAAAATCACTGCTTATTGCCAAGGTGCGTTAGGTGCTGTAATTCAAGGGGATCCGAACATAAATGAGTGTTTAAATTTTAAGCGTCCGCATGGTTTTTTTAGAAAACAAGACAGATTGGAAATAGCTAATCCTCTTAAAAAAGGGCAGTATGATCTTGGAATTTTACTAACTAACTCATTCTCTTCAGCTTTATGGTTTTGGCGTGGAAATGTACAAAATCGAATTGGATATGCGGATCATTTTCGTAGTATTTTATTAAACTACCCCATTCCCTTTCCTTCCACACGTGAAACGCAACATCTTGTTACAACTTATAAAATGCTCCTAGAACCACTTGGAATACCTCTCTCAAACACAGACCCCAAATTATATGTCTCATACGAAGAAAAAATAACCGCACAAAAGCAATTATCTGATCTGGGAATAGCATCAAGTAATATTATTGTTGGTATTAATCCGGGAGCCGCTTATGGAGCTGCTAAATGCTGGATACCTGATCGTTTTCAAGAAGTTGTTAAAAAACTTATCGAAAATCCAAAAATTGTTGTCTTATTCTTTGGAGATAAGGCTGGAACACCCCTAGTCAATGAAATTTGTAAAGTTTTTCCCGAAAGAGTTATCAATTTTGCAGGAAAAACTAATCTACGCCAATTCATGGCCTTAATTCAATGTTGTCACATCTTTTTAACTAATGACAGCGGTCCTATGCACATGGCCTCAGCATTAGGCATTCCACTATTAGCATTATTTGGATCCACAAGTGATGTGGCAACAGGTCCCTATCGAGGTGGAAAGGTCATTCATAAACATGTTTCTTGCTCTCCGTGCTACAGACGAGAGTGTCCAATAGATTTTCGTTGTATGACCCAAATCGGAGTCGACGAAGTTTACAACGAGTTAAATATCCTTCTACAAAAACAGCCGTTAAAGCCATATGAATCTTAACGAAATACGCCAACAGCTAGATAAGAAAGACTTCGATCAAATATTTCGATTTTGGGATCGTTTATCTTTAAATGAACAATCTAGTTTATTGAATCAAATAAAATTGTTTGATTGGGAAATCCTCAAACGACAAAAACTACTTATTTCCTCTTCTGAAACATTACATCAAGGCACATTTGAACCTTTTGTTGATTTTGTTAATTCGGGGAATAACATTGATTGGAATGAGGGGCAAACAAGAATCTGTCAAGGACAATTAGGTTGTCTCCTGCTTGCCGGTGGACAAGGAACGCGTCTGGGTTCTTCTGATCCCAAAGGAATGTATCCAACATCATTAATAAATAAAAAATCTCTTTTTCAGATATGCTCCGAAAAAGTATTAGCTGCTAGTAAACAAGCCGGTATTCCACTTTCATTTGCCATAATGACCTCTCCAATAAATTCAGAAGCTACAATCAACTATTTTAAAAAAAATCATTTTTTTGGACTCGATGAAGATCAGATATCATTTTTCACTCAGGGAATGCTCCCTTTTTTAAACGATAATGGCGCTCTTTTTTTAGAAGAAAAAAATAAAATTTCTACAGGTCCTAATGGAAATGGACTATGTTTAAGGGAATTTGTGGATGCTGGTATCTGGACTAAATGGAAAAAGAAAGGTATTCGCTACGTTAATATGATTCTTATCGATAACCCATTAGCGGACCCTTTTGATCCCGAACTTTTGGGCTTTCATATTAGACAGAATGTCGATATCACCTCAAAAAGTGCAGAAAAGAAAAGTCCAGAAGAAAAAGTCGGTCTTTTAGTCAAACAAAACGGTCTATATCGCGTTATAGAATATTCGGAAATGCCGGATAAAGAGAAAAATGCAGTAGATCCCTCAGGGAATTTATTGCATCGATGTGCCAATCTTAGCCTATTTTGCTTTACAATGGATTTCATTGATAAAGTCGCCTCTAAAAAAGATTTACCTCTCCATTCTGCCTGGAAATGCGCTAAAATCATAAATGATCAGGGGTTATCCTTGATGCCCACGGAACCGAATGCATGGAAGTTTGAAACATATATCTTCGATGTATTTCAATATACGAATCGAATTGCAGCCCTTCTCTATCCACGCGCTCAATGTTTTGCGCCACTGAAAAATGGAACCGGCGATAATTCATTAGAAACAGTACAAAAAGCTATTCAGGAAAGAGAAAAAGTAATTATTAAATCTCTTACAGGGAAAGAACCTCCCCCAATTCCGTTTGAATTGGCTGCTGATTTCTACTATCCTACTGAGGAAATGCGTCATTTTTGGAAGGGAAAATCGATAAATGGGGGTTATATTGCAGCTCTTTAGATTTACCTGTAAATAAAATAATATGTTATAACCTAAGTTTTAAAGGAACCCTATGAAAAAATTGAAAATCGGATACTTAGGCATGGGAGCATGGGGATATTGCCTCGCTTCCCTTTTGGCAGCAAAAAATGGACATGAAGTCGTTTGCTGGACGACAAAACCAGATTTAGTTGAGCGACTCGAAAAAACTCGTGAACACCCTCTTTTGCCAGGATTCAAATCCAAAGGTCAAATGACCTTTACAACCGATATGGCCTTAGCAATCCATGATGCAGATATTATTGTAGAGTCTGTGACCTCTGCAGGACTTCGTCCTGTCTTTGAGCAAGTGAGATCCTTAAAACTCCCCTTATGTCCAATCATCATCACCTCAAAAGGAATTGAGCAAGATACCGGACGAATCCTTCCTGAAGTCGCAACTGAAGTTTTAGGTAATGATTTCCATCCCTTGATAGGAATGCTGAGCGGCCCAAGTTTTGCTCAGGATGTTATTCGAGGCCTTCCCACTTCAGTAGTGGGAACAGCTTATGCAATGGATACGATGCAAAAAATTTGCGATCTTTTTACAACTCCAACTTTTCGTGTATATCCCAATGGAGACATTTTAGGGGTTGCCTTTGGAGGCGCCTTAAAAAATATTATTGGGATTGCTTGCGGAATATCCGAAGGTCTTTCATTAGGTTTAAGCTCACGAGCTGCTCTAATGACTAGAGGTCTACATGAAATTCGCAAACTCGCTGTCGCTCGAGGATGTCGTCCTGATACCATTAACGGATTAGCTGGAATGGGAGATCTTTGTGTCACATGTAGTTCGCCAATAAGCAGAAATTTCAGGTTTGGAATGCTTCTCGCCCAAGGATTGTCATCTGAAGAAGCACAAAAGAAAATTGGAATGGTCGTTGAAGGGGCATATACGTGCATTTCAGCCCTTCAAATCAGTGAACAATGTAATGTCACGATGCCAATTGCCGAAACTGTCTATAATATCATCGCCAACCACATACACCCAACCGAAGCAGTAGCAGCTTTGATGCAACGTACAATCAAAGAAGAACACTTATAAGGATCATCGATGAAAGTAGTGACAGCAAAAGTCATGTCCGAACTAGAATCCATGGCTTACAAAGATGGGTTCTCAGAAAATGCATTTATGGAAAATGCAGGACAGGGCATAGCCATCGCAGTACATGAATTCATTGACACTCATTCTTTAGACAAAAGAGTTCTCCTACTTTGCGGAAAAGGGAATAATGGTGGTGATGCTTTTGTTGCAGGCTGCCATTTAATTGATCAAGGGTATAGTGTAAATGCAATACAGTTAGATCGAATTGATGATTGTTCAAATTTATGTAAAAGCAATGGTCAATGCTTTATCAATAAAGGTGGGCAAATATTTAAGGATTTCAAAGACATTTTTTCAGGATATTCAGTATTGCTTGACGGTATCTTTGGCACTGGCTTCAAAGGTGATGTTAAAGAACCCTATTCAAGTTTAATTAAAGCCGCAAACCAAAGCCATCTTCCTATTTTATCGATCGATATTCCTTCTGGACTAAATGGAACAACTGGAGAGACCGGAGATGCTGTTATTCAAGCTACTCAAACAATTTATTTGGGTTTACCTAAAACAGGCTTTTTTCTTCTTAATGGCTGGAATTTCGTAGGTAAATTAAAATATGTAGACTTTGGCCTTCCTCAACACATTATTGACAAAGCAAATGCCGATTTTATCCTATCAACAGAAAAAGAAATGGCTAAATTGCTTCCTCCTATTACGAGGAACAGACATAAGTATCTCGCAGGCCTTGTAATTGGACTAGCTGGTTCCCCAGGAATGCCAGGAGCCTCTTTACTTTCTGCTTTGGCAGCACTTAGGGGTGGTTGTGGAATGGTCCGACTTCTCCATCCCGAAGGAATGCAATCAGAATTGTCGCCAAGTCCATATGAACTCATTAAAGTGAGTTATACATTTGATGATCTTCAGAAAGTTATCGATTTAATGCAAAAAGGAAATGCCACATTTGTTGGTCCTGGATTAGGTACAACTGATGATGTTCGGCATTTATTGCAAAATGTCATGCCTTCGTTAGAATATCCATGTGTAATTGATGCCGATGCACTTACTCTATTCGCAGATAAAGCATTTAAAATGCCTAAAGAAGCAATTTTGACTCCACATACCGGAGAGATGCAAAAATTGCTCCATCAAAAAAAACATCTTGTTCTTTCAATGGAAACGATCAAATTATGTCAGAAATTTTCAGAAGAAAATAAAATAACTCTAGTTTTAAAAGGTGCTCCTACATTTATTTTTCAATCTGATTTCACACCATATATTAATCCTACTGGAGATCCTGGAATGGCAACAGCCGGTAGCGGAGATGTCCTCACCGGACTCTTAGCTTCGTTGATAGCGCAGGGATTATCTTGTCATGATGCTGCTATTCTTGGGGTCTATTTGCATGGATTATCAGGAGAATATGCAGCATGTGAACGAACATCTTATTGCATGATCGCATCAGATCTTATTAAGCATTTTCAAGATGCTTACATGTCTTTAATGAGATAAGCCCTTAACAACCCTTTTACATCAGTTAAAATTAGGTTAGATTAAAGCCAAGCGATTCTTCGTTAGCTCGGAGAGCGTCTGTTCAAAGCCCGGAGTGACGTAAGGAACTCCGGGTGACAAAATAAAGATTAGAGCTCGTAGAGCGACTCAAATTTGCAACGATATGCTCCCCCTATTTTTACACACAACTACTTGTAACATTTCTTTGTAATAATCTCACATTTGAGTCGCTCTACGAGCTCTATTCTTTATTTTGTTTACCCAGAGTTCCTTACGTCACTCTGGGCTTTGAACAGACGCTCTCCGAGCTAACGAAGAGTCGACAGGCTTTTATCTTACCTAATTTAACTTAAATACCCCTCTCCGTCTCTGCTTGGAATTCCTTTAAAGAAGACATTTATTCTATTTAATCCCCAAATCACACGAAGCTTTACCAATCATTAATAATTTATTAACAATAAATTAATTTTAAAAAACAAATAATAAACAAAACAATACTATTTATTATTATTAATACCTTTTTATTATATAATAGTATAAGTGGAGGTTGTTTATGAATTTAGATAAAATACCTTCTGATTCGAGTAATGCATTACCTATTATACAAACACAACCCTCTGAAATTCCCTATCTTAAAATTAACAAGCTTGTAGATCCAATCCTACAATCAATAAAAAAAATTAAAGCTGGCTTAATTAAATTAAATGTCTCCAAACCCTCTTCCCTAACGGATCAACTTGAAATTTTAGCAAAAAAAGCTAAGGAAAGAAGTTTACCCGAATTTTTAAATGAAAAAGCCAAAGAAGTCATCGAAATAATTAATAATCCCTCATCCGAGCAGCTTAAAGACGGCGTGATGACGATCTATCGTTTGTATACCCTTGCAGATTATTATCAGAAAAAGGTTGGTTTAGATAAAAGATACGTAAAAGTTCGAGGATTAAAAGGTAAACTACGCATAAAAGCAATGAAACGTATTAAAAACGAAGAAAATTTATTAAAATTAGATGCCCTTGCAACAGCTGTCATGTTAACAAATATTGCTAAATACGCCGTACCGGCTGCTAGCGGTGCAATTGATGCAGCAACTTTTTTGGGATATCATTCAATTGGATTATATAAAGATCAATCGGGAATGGAGAATATCTCTCGCTTAAAGAAAATTGGAAATATCGCTTATAACGCTTTGGGTTCAGTTGCAGCAGTATTTAGCTTATGTTCATTAGCTGGATTAGTTGATAAGGACAGCACTGCCGGACAAGTGATCGGTGGACTTTATTTGGGAGCCTTCACGATGCAAACAGCATTATTAGTAAGTAAAACAACCTTAAATAAATTATTTTAATTTTTTATTACACAAAAAATTATAAAAAATAATTTATGAATTTCTAATGATTATTTAAAGAAATCATGAAAACTCATGAGTCTTGAAATTGCTTTCCATGAATCGAAACATCCCCAGTTTCTGTTTTCATCTAAATCGCAACTCAGAGCTACTACGAAGGCCGCCGATACAAAAACTGCTGCGCTTACAATAGCTGTTTTTATATATGGTGAATTGTTGTTGGATTTGTTTCTTCTTTTTAACGTCATTTCGGTAAAATTTTTTCCTTCCGGAGCTCTGCCTGTCGTTGGTGTCATAGTTTGCCACTTGTTAAATTATAAAATTAAATTATTCATTAATTTCAAAATTATAAATAAATTACTATTAATAGTAAACAAAATAATTTGTTTATTTATGCAAATCAATCAAATCTTTTTTGTAAGATACATAAACACTTTTTTAATGTCGGGATCTTTTATCAATGAATCCGATGCAAAATTAATCACTTTTTTTTGTTTTGCTATGATGCCTTTAGAGTGAGGTCGCTTGCGACCGTTTTTAGATTGAACCCAGTAGGAATTGGAGGTAAGCGTCAATTGTAGACATGTAGACAAATATGGCGCTTCATAACAAAGCGAAAGAGGACTTTCGCACTCCAAACGCTACGCGTAACTTTGGAAATCTGTAGCATAAATATTTCTTAAAGCTACGCAAAGCGTTTGGAGTGCGAAAGTCCTCTTTCGCTTTGTTATGAAGTGCCATATTTGTCTACAAACCTAGATTTGTCGCTTACTTTTATGCTACAGCCACCTTCTTATTTTGACAGCATTGGAACGCTCTCCAAATGTGTGTGGATACTATTCCACGTATCTTTATGGTGTTTAAATGATACCTATTTATCCGCTAATAAAACATCAGGATCCTGTCGCAACCTTTCTGATGCGAAATCGATGACATGGTTTTTCTTCATTGCATCTCGGAGAATCTGTACTTTAATAAAATGAAATTTTTGTAGAACTTGGAAATCTTTGTCTTTTTCACTTATTGCCGCAATCACTATTTTTTTATTATCTTTCATTACATCCGAGGCATATCTAAGAGCCCTTCCATTTTGCTTAACAGCTTCCAACACAAGCTCTTCATCATTACCAAAATACATGCTTACAGATTCTAAAGCTAATCCACATTGCTTCACCGCAGCCAATGCAAATTTTCTATTTTTTTTCAAATCCTCTGAAGCAGCCCCTATTGCCAAACCATCATTTTCGATAGCAGCCCACACAACATCTTCATTATTTCCAAATTCTTTCGATATCATGCCCAGCGCTAAACCACATTGCTTCACAGCAGCTAAAGCAATATTTTTATCTTTCTTTAAATTGTCTGATGCCTTCGCAATAAAAC
The DNA here is from genome assembly GCA_013816265.1 of Parachlamydiaceae bacterium. GTDB lineage: Bacteria > Chlamydiota > Chlamydiia > Chlamydiales > Parachlamydiaceae > JACDES01. Next base: position 15,465 of record JACDES010000027.1, read on the forward strand.
GGCCATTTCCTTTGACAAATTCAAGCATGATTTCATAGTCATCGAAAAATGTATTCGACGCATACTCCCCGGCCAACCAATTTTGTTTAACAGCTGCTAAATAAACATTACGTTTTTTCTGCAATTGCTTGGATGCTAATGAAATTAATTTACCATCTTGTTTTATTGCTTCCATTACAATTTTTTCATTATTTTTCATGTTATCAGAGGCTTTTGCGAGGAGTTTTCCTTTCTGTTTTACAGCTGCAAATACAACATCTTCGTCATTTCTTAAATCAGCATTAAGAGTTGGAAAAATTTCTGTATTTCCTATCAGACCCAATAAAACCATCTCACGATCGCTCTTAAATTGCTCTAATAAATCATAAAATATTTTTGGATTTTGTTTTAAGGCTAATAAAGCAACTTCTCTATTTGCTTTTGCATTATCACCAAGGCTTTTATAAGCATTTGCATTTTGTGCAACGGCGGCTTTAGCGACCTCTATATCATCTCGAAGGTCCTTAGAGGCATACTGAACATCTTTTCCAAACTTTTTTACCACATCTAAAACAAAAATCTTATTACCTCTAAATTCTGAAGCTATATACTGAAGAACACCCTCTTCTTTCATCACAGCTATATTAACAATTTCTATATCTTTTCTTAGTTCCCCTGTAGCGCGACCTATTGCAAATCCATTTATTTTTACTGCGGCTAAAAGTGTATCTCTATCTTCAAAAACTTTTCTAGAAACATTTTTATACAATAGACTTTTAACACTCATTAAGAACAATGCTACAACTTTATTTTCCCTTAAAACTTCATCTTTATTAAAATTTGTGATTAATATTTTAAAAACTTTTTCTTTTAATAATTTTGTCTTTAATGTTGGATCCAAAGCCAAAAAACCTAGATATTTTTGCGCTAGTTCCTCTTGAATTAGTTTGAATTCAGGGGCTCCTGGCTTTAACGACAATATGATTTTATTAATTAATTCCCCATTTACTATGTTCGTTTTTTCCCCGATCATTTTTGTATAGTTACGTCCAGCTCTATTTAGAAGGCTATAAGTTACACCGAATGTATATCTCTCTTTTTCATTCAAAAATTGTAATATCGACTCACGAAGATTTACATGTATCATGATTTTTTCAAAAGCAGTCACCATACCGATACTGCTGGTATTTTTTTCAACAGGTTTCTGTACTAATTGTACAATTTGATGTTCTGTTATATTTTGAACAACAACATCTTCTTCTTTTTGAGTTTGTGCTTCAAATAAAACTGTTGGGGCTTTTTCCTCTATTGTCGCTGGTTCTGAATTAACGAAGTCAGGTGAACCATTAAGATCAGGTCTTATTTGTGGAGAGCAGAATTTACTGTGAGTACTTAATTGAATAGCAATCTGATCTTTATCTATTAAAAATCCAGAAACAAGCTTATGTGTTTTGGTGAACGTGTGAGTAAACTTGGCTTGATAAACACGATTTTGACAACTAAAGTGACGCCAATGCAATTTCAATAATTCTGAAGTATTTTTATTCAAACCTAAATAAAAGATGTGAATGATCCCAAAAAAAATGGCTTTACATAATTCTCCGAGCCTTTCGGATATACTTAAAAAAACTGTTTGACGAATTAAATACAATTGTTCGTTGTTAATTAAGGTGTTTTCAATTTTGACAATATTAATTTCATTATTCTTGTTAATCATGTAATTACTTATTTTTATTAAGTTATAAAGTAGCCCTAGTATATTCCTAGAGCTATTTCGTGATAAAATTTTGTGGTAATTTATTTTTAATAGGCGTGAGAATTTGGATTGTATGGCGGTAAATCGCTAGAATAGTTTGGATTATTATAGCTATTAGATCCAGCAGGGATGTTGGCATTGTAAGGGGGAAGATCACTGGAAATGCTTGTATTATAATAGGTCGGATTTGCCCCAGCGGGAATATTAGGGTTATAAGGTGGAAGATCGGACGAGATTTGCGGGTTACTAAATGCATTTGTGCCAGCAGGAACATAAGGATTGTATGTTGGAAGATCGCTTATATTTGTCGAACTATAAGGTTGGTTCGAAGGATAAGGCAAACCGGGTGGGTATTGCGATATACTGGTTGTAGCAGATGGATAATGTTGTATGGGGACTGGCAGCAGTGGTTGTCCTGATTGGATAATTGGTCCCGATTGGATAATTGGTCCCGATTGGATAACTGATCCCGGGGGTGTTGTTTGTATAATTTGTGTATGTTGTGGTGTTTGGATAATTTGTGTTTGCTGTGGAGGTTGTATGATTGTCGGAACTGGAGGAGTTGCTATTAATGTCGTTGGTTGAGGCGTTACTATCAGTTGTTGACCTGAATTAGTATTTACAACATCACTTACAACTCCAACAGTAGGTACATTACGTGTATAGCTTAATGGAGGTGGAGTGTTCACACTTGATCTATAAGGTTGTACAGCACGGTATGGTTGGTAGCGATCGTAAATATAACTGCTCGTTTTTTTAGGAGGATTCAATTTTTCAGTAAAGGGAACATCAACCTCTCTTTGTATTAGAGCCAATTCACGGCTCTTGAAATAGGGCTCAAAGCGGTCATGACTCCAATCAATATGATCGACTTTTCTGCTGAAAGCGTAAAAATGTGAACAGCCGGCTTGCAACCAGATAAGTCCAACATAAAGTGGGTCTACGTATAACCCAAAATAACTTTCAAAGTTGATTTTCACATCTATCTGACTAGCAGTGAAAGGATAAGTTTCTAATTCGAATCCAACAATTTGGTTATTATTTAATCGCATTAGAAATTCTTCTACAACTTCAACCAATAGAAGACGGGCTTCTTTTATTGTTAATAAACGCTGGGAAGAATACTGTAAGCAGATTTTCTTAATGCTATCATCATAGGCTGCCCAAGAATCTTCTAGATTAATTTTATGGATCCTTTTCATGTCATTAGAAAAGTTAAGAACGATTTTTGATAGCTCTTCAGAGTCAATTTTCTTAACCCAAGGTCCTATGGGTTCAATGGTAGGTTGACAGCCTGTAAACACAATGGCAAAGGCCATCATTAAAAAAATTAGCTTACGCATACGAAATTCACTCCTACTACCTTCGATTCAATTGACTATGATAAATAATATTTCAGATAAGGCAAATTAATCTAACTGAGAAAATAAAAAAACAGAAAAATGACAATTTTGAAGGAAAAATATCACGCAACGGTACTTTCATCCTTTTTCTCTACTTTTTCGCCTTCGACTTCTTGATTAGATTTAGTTTTTGGTTCTACTTTTTTTGATTCTTCTTTAGATTCAGTTTTTTTTTCTGTTTTATCAACAGGTTTTTCAGATTCCGTTTCCTCAAGAAGTTCGGCTTGTTTCGAACATTTAATCGCCATCAAATCATAATTTTTCATTAACTTATCGTCTATTCCCTCTTCACTTATTATATCAATACCTTTCTCATGCATTAAAGCTGCCCAATTTTGGGAGGGAAGTAACGCATGGATTTTAAAAAATTGAGGATCTATCCCCTTGCCTCCTTCAAAAAAACCTAAGGCGCCCAATAGTTCCTTCATTGGACCTAAATCGATTGCTAATTTGGCGGCAATTACCACAACGCCAAATAGTTTTTTAGTTTTAGCGTCTAGTCCAGATTCAATATCCATTTTTGAGAATCTTGCACGATATTTTTCAGCAGTAACATCTACTGCACCCGCCCAGTCGAACGCTAGCATAAAATTTTTATAAAAAACATCTAATGTTTCATTTCTTGCCTTTTCTAACCCGTCTGCTAAGGCTCTTTGCCTAGGGGTCATAGACGCGAGCTCATCATCCGCTAATGACAGTTTTTGAAACATCAAATCAAATTGAGTATTCATTTATCAATACCTCATAAATTCTATCGCTTAAAAAATAACAAAACCAATTTTGTTAGATTAATTTGTTAAGTTAATTTTAAAACAAGATACTATCAAAATTAATTATTTTAATAAAGAAGGAATTGCAAAATTCTAGATAGGAATCATCTTTTAATTCAGTTATTTTAGGTCGTAGTATTCTTTATACCACTGAATAAAATTTGAAATTCCTTTAGCGAGAGAAACCTTAGGAAGAAAATCCAAGCGATTTGTACTATCTTCAATATCTGCATAAGTAACCATGACATCACCTGGTTGCATAGGAAGCCAATTTTTCTTTGCTTTAATACCTAGTTCATTTTCAATCGTTTCTACAAGTTCTAAAAGTGTATTCGGATGATGATGGCCTAGATTAAATATATCACATTCATATGCACGATCAATTGCAGACACGATTCCTTGTACGATGTCATCTATGTATGTGAAATCACGACTCATCTCTCCCTGATTAAAGATGTCAATAGGTCTATTTTCTAAAATAGCCTTCGTGAATAGAAAATAGGCCATATCAGGTCTTCCCCAGGGGCCATAAACAGTAAAAAAACGCAAACCTGTTGACTTGACTCCAAATAAATGATGGTAGGTTTCAGCCATCATTTCATTAGTTTTTTTTGTGATACCATATAGGCTCGCCTGCTTGTCAGTTTGGTCTGAAGTTGAAAATGGGATTTTTTCATTCCGACCATACACAGATGAAGAAGATGCATAAATAAGCTGAATATTATTATCCCTGCGACAAATTTCAAGAATATTCAAAAATCCTTCGATATTTGATTTAATATATGCGTGTGGATTATCTAAGGAATATCTTACACCGGCCTGTGCAGCCAGATGGACAATATGGGTAGTTTGATGTTCTTTAACGGCTTTTTGTATTGCACTTTGATCACAAATGTCACCTTCAAGTACCTGTATGTCTATTTTAGCTAGCTTATTGGCTCGATCACGTTTAAGCTTGGGATCATAATAATCATTAAAATTATCGTAACCTATTACATCGTCACCGCGCACACGTAAGAAACGAGCTAAATGAAATCCAATAAATCCCGCAGCGCCTGTAATAAATACTTTTTTTGTCATTCTACACCTTCATATATTTTATAAATATTTCCTGTTTTAGGCCTGAAGGGCCGGCATGAAATAGCCCAGGTCGCAGTGAAACGGAGGCCTGGGTTCCTTGCAAACAACGCATCGAGTCCTGAAAGGACGGCACTGATAAGTACCTGATTGTGCCGTCCCTTCAGGACTCGATTACTTTATTACATATACCCCGGCCTCCGCTTCGCTGCGACCTGGGCTATTTCATGCCGGCCCTTCAGGCCTAAAACAGGAATTTATCTAAAAAATAAAAGTCGACAATAGAGTAGTTAAGAAAAGGGTTATTCTCATATTTTTTCTGATGTTGACGGCATTGGGCTTTGAACAGACACTCTCCGAGCTAACAAGGAATCGCTTATGCTTTTATCTGACCGAAGTTAATACCTTAACCACTCTTCCTGTCTACCTGTCTCTCGTCTTTGCGTTAATCATTAAACTTATTTATTGTAACTCTGACCATTATTTTACACAAGGGGTCATCCTTCTTTTATCTTTTGGGCTTCCAATAATATAAAAGAAGGCTGTTAGCAAAAACTGTTACTAGAGTCATCGCCATCGTACCTGATGCAATTGATAAATCCATATTACCTGTTGCTGCTAATGCCATGCCAAGAAAAGTAAAGAAAAACATAAAAAAGAAATTGATACATTTTTTTTTCATTACAGCGCGCGACAAGTCGACCGCATCGACAATACTAAGAAAATCATTTCTAAAAATTGTTACATCGGCACCCTCAGAAGCAATATTTTCTGCTGACTCGAAAACAAAACCTACATCTGCATTAGCAACTGCAGCAGCATCATAAATACCTTCTCCTACCATGGCAGTAATTCTATCTTTTTTTTCTGCAATAACTACCTGAGCTTTGCCATCAGGAAGGAGGTCGAATTTTACATCTTCAATATGAATTTGTGATGCTATTTGGACTGACATTTCTTTCTGATCTCCCGTAAGTAGAATTGGACAAATCCCTCTTTCTTTAAGTTCTAGAATTGCCTCAGAGACTTTTTCATGTAAAGAATCGACAATTAATATAAATCCAATAACCTCTTGTGGTGTCCATATAGCAATTATTATTTTCGCTTTTTTCTCTAAATACATAAGATTTCCTTCAATTGCTAATGAAGGCCCTAAATCATCCGGTATTATCATTCCCATTTCTTCTGCAAATGGTAATGAACCAAAAAAATAGGTTTGATCCTTGATATCCCCTCTAATTGCTCGTCCGGCAAATCTTTCGAAGTTTTTGGAAGGTTCAAAATTGATATTAGATTCTCTCGCTTTATTAACTATAGCTTGTGAAATGGGATGAGCTGACTGAATAGCTAAAGAGGCTGCTATACTTAAAATTTCAGAACGTGGTTTAGTTACACCTTGAATATATTTTACAAGAGGATCACCAATTGTTAACCCGCCATTTTTATCTAATAAAATTGCTTTAATTTTAGCAGTTTTTTCAAAAGCAATTCCTTTATTAAAACGGAGTCCATTTCGTTCACCAACTTTAGTAGCAATCCAAATAACTAAAGGAATAGAAAGGACTATCGTGCAAGGACAAGCAATCGAAATAATCAAAATTGAATTAATTATACCTGTACTGGCTAAATTAAAAAATGCCCACCACACAAAGGAGACAAGCATAGAACCAATTAGAATAAGTGGTAGGTATATAGAAGTAATATAGTCTAAAATTCTTTGGGGAAATTGATAAAAATTATTGGATCTGAGATACAAATTAATTAATTTCATTATCACATTTTGATTGACCTGTTTATCAACTTTAATTTTCAGTAAGCCACTTTCATTGAAAGTACCACTATATATATTTGTTCCAGGGATCTTTAAGATTGAATTTCCACCCAGAACATATTCATTCACGATCGATTCACCTTCAATAATCACCCCATCAACAGGTACACGCTCTCCCGGCATCACTACACATATATCTCCAGACTTTATTGATGTTATATTCACATGTTCTAAGATACCATTTTTCTCGATTTGAGCATGCTCAGGCTGAAGTTTTTTTAGGGCATCGATAGTAGATACCATTTTTACATTAATGATAGCCTCAAGCCATCTACCCAATAACGAAAACGTCATAATAAGGGTACTTACTTGAAAAAATATGAGAAGATTCCATTGATTTAAATAGGCAATTAAGCTGATTCCATATGCGACTGACGTGCTTATGATAACCAGGATTGAAATTCTAGGCATTTCATTTTTCATTGCATGAAATGCATCACGATAAAATATCAAACCTGGTCCAAATTGCACTAACGTAGCTAGAACAGCTTGTGTTGTAAGTGAAATTTCAATCGGATAACCAAAAACTGAACCAAAAAGTAAAACTAAAAAGGGAATCGTAAGAACAGCAGCAAAAATAAATGATCGAAATGATTGTGTGAGCTCTTTTAGAAGAATAGCACGAAGTTTATCGACAGATTTAGACAGTAAACCTTCAACAATCCCATCCTTATCGGTTTTTTTAGGTTTACTAGTTTCCATAACATATAACTCGCATATTGATACATTAGAAAACAAAATTAAATATGCTTATTCCCTCAAGAATATTATAACATTTTAAAGATTTTAAAAATATTATTTAGTATTATTTTACATAAAAAACAATTAATTTACATATTCTTAATAAATATTAAATGAATTAGTAACAATTCTATTTAATTCCAAACAAACATAATAAACGATCTAAATCATCTAAGTTATAATAGTTTATGCTAATACGACCTTTTTTACCTTTGCCTTGAATAACAACTTTTGTGCCCAGTTTTTCTTGAATTTTTTCTGCAAGCTGTTCTAAATAAAAATCGCGAGTTGCAAAATTGAGTGTTTGTTTCCGCGCTTTTTCACCAATTCTAACGGCAGCAGCTTCGGCATCTCGAACACTTAAGTCATCGCGTAATATTAACTCAAAAAGCAACATTTGTTTGTGACAACCTTCCAAACCCAGAATTGCTTTAGCATGACCCATACTAATTTTATTCTGTGAAACTGCCTCTTGAATATGTATGGGCAATGTAAGCAGACGCAAATAATTTGTGACAGTGGAACGTTTTTTACCAACACGTAGAGCCATTTCATCTTGACTTAAACTAAATTCAATAATAAGACTTCGCATCGCTTTAGCAACCTCAAGAGGATTAAGATCAACTCTTTGAATATTTTCTATCAATGCTGCTTGTGCAGATAAAGAGCTACTTGTATGGCGTACAATAACACTAAGAGTCTTCATTCCTGCTAAACTTGCAGCCCTGAAACGCCTTTCGCCTGATATGAGCTCAAATTCATCCGAATGGGGTATCGGCCTCACCAAGGGTGGATGCAATAATCCTACAGCTTTAATGGAATCAGCTAATTCTTGCAGATCTTCTTGATCGAAATGTCTCCGTGGCTGGTAGGGATTTACAGAAATTTTTGCTATTTCCACCTCACGAAGCTCTTCTTTTGCTGCTATTTCTACTCTATTTTCCAATTTATAAATCCTAGTTTTTAAATTACTTTCCTTCGTTACTTGAATTTTTGTTTTTTTGTATTTTAGACTGCTTGATACGCAGTCCAAATGCAAAAAAAACCAAAACTTTGGTTAATGCTAAAGAAAGAGGTGAAAAATATGATCGATTTGTTTATGATTTTTTTCAACACCATTTAATTTAACCAAAAATTTCTTATGAACAAAAATACTTTCTCGTCTCAATTGAATGCTGCAACAAATGCAGAAAGTCCTCTCGTTGAGTGGATATCAACTAACAAAAAGCTCATTTTATACGGTATCATCGCATTATTTGCGCTTGTGATTATCGCATTACGATTTGTTAGCTCGCAAACACTAAATGCTGAAAATGATTTTTTTCATGCCCAAAGCGATTTTAATCGTTTACAAACCACTACAATGCAAGCTAATACCACTGGTGCCATAGATTCTTTAAACCGCATCGATCCGATTTTAAAGAAGCATCCTGAATTACAAGCTAAATATGATGGGCAAATTGCACAATATTTAATCATTGACCAAGCAGTTAATGAAGCAAAACCGTTGGCTGAAAGATCTTTCAATAGACTTAAAAATAGCCCAACAGAATTCTACGAACAATTTGCGAAAACGACGCTTTTAATCTCTAACGGTCAATACGAACAGGCTGCTCAACAAGCACAACAACTAAAGTCTCAATTAGATCAAGCGAAAGCATCCGAATTCGGCGACACTCTTTATGTATTTAATTTGGTTCGTTTGGGAATACTATACCAACAGCTGAATCAGCCCGCCGAGGAAAAGCAAACCTGGGAAGCTTTACAGAAGTATCGAGGACATACCGAAACTGTTCTAGTTGCACATCAATTATTTCGTGATGGTAATAACTCTCTAATGAATTATGTGGAAGAAAGGAATAAAGCCTTAAATCCATAGATCTTATGGGCTAAAGTATAGCTTGCTTAATTATTATTTAAAATGCTAAATCTAAATAAAAGTACAATTGTATTTTTTAATTTATTTTTAGTCATTTTTATTAGAAATAAATATTTTTTTTATCTTTATATCTAGTTTTTGTAGATATAAACTTTTTGTTTGGTAATCTCGCCCAAAAATAGTGGAACAATGGAGCGCTCAGGGAGGTGACATTAGGCATATATAGCTCGAAGCCACGCTGTTTGGGATTTTTTGGAAAATATAGAAATAAACCTCGCCTTACTTCTGAAGTGATGCGAGAGCCGAAATCAATAAAGAAAACAATAAGCTAGTTAATCCTTTAATTAGTCTTAGCGGTTTCTACTAACTACCTTTTATAGGTAGATGGAGAATAAACTGTGAGCAATCTGAAGAGCTCTATCGTGCTAGAAGAAATTGATGAATACACTTGTGAAGTGATTGACATCAATCTTTTATCACGTGAATTGAATAACAGTAATACAACACAAAAAACACAGTCTGCTTGTCAAATTGTGAAAATAAGTGGAAGTATTACCATTTCTTTCTAGTTTAGAAAGAAAAACTAATTAGGCGACTATGCATGCATAGTCGCCTTTTTATTTTAAGAAAAGTTCTAGGGTGGGCTTTTCAATCAATCAACAATCAACAATCCATAACCCTCTTTCCCGTTCATGACGATGCTTTCTTCTCAAAACACCTTTAAAACACCGACAGTGATTCAATCTGATTCTCTTAAACTTCTGAAAACTTCACTGGAACAGCTTAAATCGTCCTATACACAATGTGTCATCATTTCTACCCCCACAGTTTTTCAACTTTTTGGAAATACTATAAAAAAGCAAATCGAAAACATCCCGTCATCAGAAATCCTCATTCAACCAGGAGAAGAAGCAAAAACACTAAGCACTGCAACATTGTGTTGGGAACAAATGGCTGAGCGCCGTGTCGATCGTCACTCCCTCCTTATTGCCCTCGGTGGGGGCGTCATAACAGACCTTACCGGATTTGTTGCGGGCTGCTATATGCGTGGAATTGATTACATCTCTATACCTACCACATTAATGGCAATGGTCGATGCTTCAATCGGGGGGAAGACGGCTGTTAATTTTCCAAATCATAAAAATCTCATTGGTCTCTTTAATTTTCCAAAATTTATTCTTATTGATCCAAAATGCCTCCATTCATTATCTCAAAGAGAATTTTCGGCAGGGTTAGCAGAAGTGATTAAATATGGCGTTATTGATCGTCCTAATTTATTTGAGCTTCTTGAACATAATGCCGAAGCTATTTTGGAAAAAAAACCTGTCTTATTAGACGAAATAATTAAACAATGTTGCGAAATAAAAAATGATATTGTCCAAAAGGATGCTTTTGATAAATCTGTAAGAGCCACATTCAATTATGGCCACACTTTTGGACATGCGATCGAAACTCTTACAAGCTATCAACAATACACTCACGGTGAAACCGTTGCGATAGGAATGAGTTGTGCAGCATATGTCAGCCATGAATTGAATAAAATCGATTTTACTTTCATCGAACGTCAAGATAATCTCTGCAGAAAATTGGGTCTCCCCACAAAACTCCCTTCAATGCCCATAGAACAAATTATTGAAAAAATGCACAGCGATAAAAAAAATCGGGGTGACCAAATAACTTTGATACTTCCTGAAAAAATTGGAAAAGTAATCGTGGCACCAAATTTTTCGCCAAACGTGATTCATCGCGCTCTTTTAAATAAACAAAAACACGACTCCATTACAAATTAATTTTTGGATGCAATTTGCTTTTGCATACAAATTGACACAATTCCCATTGCAGCTGATACTTTAACACCAGAATGAGTTTAGAAAAACACCTTTTGTTCTAAATTCGTTTGTATAAGTTGATGAGAATTAAACACAAAACTATTAAGAGGGTCCTCTCTTCGTGCCTTTGTGTCTTTGTGTTGAATTTTCTCAACTCGTTTTTGTTTTAGTTAAGTGAGAATTAAACACAAAATTATTAAGAGGATCCTCTCTTCGCGCCTTTGTGTTTAATCATTTTGAAAGAAGTCTATTATAAAAAAGGTAAATTGGCTAATCTACTTTTTTAAAGACGAGGTCATCATTGAACGAATTAGAAGCTCTTCTATTTTTAACTCATGTTCCTTTTTTGGGATCAATTAAAATACGTCTACTTATCCAACATTTTGGATCTGCTGCCGCTGCCGCCAAAATCAATCCCGCTACTTTAATAGAATTACCGGGTTTTGGTCCCAAAATAATTCGGGCATGGCAAAGTGGGGATGTAGAAAAAGCTTGGGAACAAACATTAAAATTATCTGAGCAACACAATGTTCAAATCATCCCTTTCACCAACCCTAACTATCCTAAACGACTGCTTGATATTATCGATTTTCCCCTAATTTTATATGTAAAAGGATCATTACTTCGGAGTGATCAACAAAGTCTTGCAATTGTAGGAACGCGACAAGCTAGTATTTATGGAATGGAGATGACGTACAAAATTAGCGCGGAATTAGCTCATGCCGGTTTTACCATTGTCAGTGGACTAGCACGTGGAATTGACACAGCAGCTCATACTGCTGCATGTGTAAAAGGGAGAACAATTGCTGTTCTTGGATCGGGATTTAACCATATTTATCCCAAAGAAAATGAAAAACTATCCGAAAAAATTATCGAAAGAGGGGCTCTAATTAGCGAATTTCCCATGACGACACCTCCCGATCGCCAACATTTTCCTCAACGTAATCGAATAGTAAGCGGAATGACAATGGGAACTATTTTAATGGAAGCTCCAAAAGAAAGCGGCGCTATTATCACGACAGAACTAGCTCTAAATCAAGGGCGTAAAGTCTTTGCTTTGCCGGGACGCGCAGATCAAGAAAATTTTCAAGGAAATCACTATTTAATCAAAAATAGACGAGCGGAATTGATTGAAAATAGCAAAGATGTCATAATATATTATAGTGATCTGTTTGTTCCTCTTCCCCCCAAGTTGTCTATTCAAAATACAACCCCCTTAGAGAAAGAAGAAGAAGATTTCATTCGACAATTACCAACAGAAGAATTATCAATTGAAGATATTATAAATAGAACGAAGATTCCTATTTCGAAGTTAAATGTCCTACTGATGAGCCTGGTACTAAAAAAAATCCTTAAGGAATATCCAGGTAAAATTTATAAAAAGGTGTAAATATGGGTAAATCCCTAATAATTGTAGAATCCCCAAAGAAAATGAAGACCCTGCAAAAAATTCTAGGGCCCGATTTTATATTGGAATCCTCTGTAGGACATATCCGTGATTTACCCCAAAAAGAATTTGGTATTGATGTTGAGCATGATTTCGAACCGACTTATGTCACAATGCCAGATAAAAAAGATGTCATCGATCGATTGATAAAAGCTGCTAAACAATGTGATATTGTTTACTTATCTCCCGACCCTGACCGCGAAGGAGAGGCTATTGCTTGGCATATCGAACAAATCCTACCAAAAAAAACAAATACAAAAAGAGTGACTTTTAATTCTATTACTAAAGACGCCGTTCTGACAGGATTAGCTAATCCTAGAAGCATCGACTTAGCGCTCGTAAATGCACAGCAAGCGCGTCGTCTCCTCGATCGTATCGTAGGATATAAAATTTCCCCCATCCTAAATCGTCGTATCCATCGTGGTAAAGATCATTCCCTATCCGCCGGAAGAGTTCAGTCCGTTGCTCTTAAATTGGTCGTCGATCGTGAGAAAGAAATTTTAGCTTTTATTCCTGTTGAATACTGGAATTTAGGGGCTCATTTAAAAACACAAACTGAACCGCGTCAATTTCGCTCCAACCTCTACTCCGTCGATGGAAAACGCATCGAAAAAGAATTAGTTCCTGGCAAAGAAGAAACGACAATGACTATCGGCAATAAAGAAACTGCCGATTCCGTATTGGCACGTATGGATAAAGGTCCTTTTAAAGTCACACGTGTCGAAAGAAAAGAAAAACGTCGTTTTCCTGTTCCTCCTTTTATTACCTCAACACTTCAACAGGAAGCAAGCCGTCACCACGGATTTTCATCAGCAAGAACAATGCAAGTGGCTCAAAGTCTCTATGAAGGTGTCGATTTAGGCGCAGATGGCTCTGAAGGTTTGATTACCTATATGCGTACCGATTCGGTTCGAGTCGCTCCTGAAGCAATCACTGAAGCACGTGAATTTATTCAGAAATTATACGGAAAAGAATTCATTCCAACAGAAGCTAAAGTGTATACTTCTCAAAAAAGTGCTCAAGATGCCCACGAAGCGATTCGTCCTGCAAGCATGGAACATACACCAGAGAAACTTCAACCTTATTTATCTATTGAACAATTCAAATTATACCAACTTATCTGGCGTCGTTTCTTAGCCTCTCAAATGGTTCCTGCTATTTATGATACTATTGCTGCAGATATATCTGCCGGCAAAGGCATCATTCTTCGCGCGACTGGTTCCGTCATCAAATTTCAAGGTTTCTTAGCCGTTTACGAAGAAAAAATGGACGAAGAAGATAAAGATGATGAAGAGCGTGTATTGCCAAATTTAGTCGAAGGTCAAATACTCAATCTACAAGAACTTTTCTCCGAACAAGCTTTCACACGACCACCTCCACGTTTTACCGAAGCTTCCCTAGTTAAAGAACTTGAAAAATCAGGGATTGGTCGTCCATCCACATACGCAAGCATCATGAATAAGATTCAAAGCCGCGAATATACGATCAAAGAAAGCGGTCGTTTAAAACCTACAGAACTGGGTCAAATTATCGCTCAAATGCTCGAAACAAGTTTCCATGCGATCATGAACGTCGGATTTACCGCCATGCTCGAAGATGATTTGGAAAAGGTTGCTGAAAATAAAAAAGATTGGAAAATATTAATTCGTGATTTTTGGAATCAATTTAATCCAACCGTTGAAATAGCATTGAAAGAAGCATTCGTTCCACGTGTCATGACAGAAATCGAATGCCCTAAATGCAAAGAGGGTAAACTCCAAAAAATATGGTCGCGCTCTAAATACTTCTATGGATGCTCACGCTACCCTGATTGTGATTATTCTGCTCCAATCGAAGAAATTTCTTTTAACAAAGAAGATTATTCCCCTGATTTTGATTGGAATCAACCATGTCCTAAATGTCAATCTGAAATGAAAGTGCGTCATGGTCGCTTTGGAGCATTTCTTGGATGCACTAAATATCCGGAATGCAAAGGTATTGTCAACATTCCAAAAATTGGGGAAGAGCCTCTTCCACAAGATCAGCTTCCAGCTTGCGTCGCCATCGATTGCCCAGGACATATGGTCGCAAAACGTTCACGCTATGGTAAAATATTCTATTCTTGCTCGACATTTCCAGAATGCAATGTAATTGTAAACACCTTAGAGCAACTAGAAACTAAATACACCAATCACCCACGCACTCCTTATCAGAAAAAAGAAGGAGCTGGCAGAAAAGGCAAGGGTGGTAAAAAAGGGGCTGCAGCGGAAAAAACTGAAACAAAAACGAAAGTCAAAAAGAAAAAAGCTGCTCCCAAAACAAAAGCTGCTGCAAAAGTAAAAACTGATGCAATAGATGGCCTTGATATAAAAGAAAAGGCTGTTAAAAAAGTTGCAAAGAAAAAAGCTCCGGCAACAAAAGCGAAGGATAAAGCCAAAACACCAAGAGTGATGCCTGCTCTTAACTTGACATCAGAATTGTCTGCCGTTGTAGGGGCCTCAGAAATGCCTCGCGGTGAAGTTCTCAAAAAAGTTTGGGACTATATCAGAGCCAATAATTTGCAAAATCCCAAAAACAAAAGAGAAATCATTCCCGACAAAACTTTAGCGAAAGTATTTGGAACAAATGATCCTGTCGACATGTTTAAAATGACTGTGATATTAAGCAATCACATGAAAAAATAAGAAAGAGACTGTACCCAAAAATGAAAGCGAAAGTCCTCTTTCGCTTTTGTGCGATTTTTAACGCAGAGACGCAGAGACGGGGAGACAGGGAGACGCAGAGAGGTTATATGAGTTAAATTAGGTTAGATAAAAGCCTAGCGTCTCTTTATTAGCTCGGAGAGCGTCTGTTCAAAGACAAGCTGTCAAATAAGAAAAATTATAATAATCGTATTGTTCCTTCCCGCTCATCACCAACATTCATTTAAAGAAAAGTTTCTTGTGTTAGGCCTGAAGGGCCGGCATGAAATAGCCCAGGTCGCAGCGAAGCGGAGGCCCAATGGCATTCGGTTAAGGAATTGCATTACAAATTTCCATTTTCTTGATAAATTTCCTTTTATACCAC
>JACDES010000127.1 GCA_013816265.1 Parachlamydiaceae bacterium
TACGGTTATCCGCGCATGACTCGTAGCCACTGTGATTTTGCTTTAACCTTCAGTGTGCGGCTCTCTCATCCGCGATTCTTAGCCGATTTTAATCGGCGCTTTCCGAAAGTCCTCTTTCGCTTTGTTTTGGGGCATCCACTGAAAAAATTATCTTAATGATAATAACCCCTTCATCTATTTTATTTAACAACTGCAATCATGTAAAAGCTTATCAGTTTAAGACTACAAAATTTTGGTAGATGGTTTCTTGACTCTAAACTCCTCTTATTCTAATATTCATTTGATAGCAATCTACTGTAAAATATCTATATATTTTGCATAAAAAATTTAAAATAAATTTCAAAGTCATTTGAATGAACGGAAATGGAACGATAACAGGACTTCTTGCAGCAATAGGTGATTATGTCATCCTTGTTTTCAGCGTCATTTGGGTTACTATCCGCCGTGCCCCTGCTTGGGTTTTAGTACGTGATCAATTATTCGAAATTGGGGTCATGTCACTTCCTGTTGTCGCTATAACAGGATTCTCCACTGGAATGGTATTGGCAGCTCAATCTTTTTTTCAATTATCAGACAAAGGGTTAGCTAGCGCAACAGGTCTGATGGTTACGAAAGCAATGTTTGTTGAACTCGGTCCTGTTTTAACGGCATTTATGATCACAGGCCGCGTCGGTGCAGCCATGTGCGCTGAGATTGGTACAATGCGTGTAACGGAACAAATTGATGCGATGCGATCCATGGCTGTAAATCCATTAAGATATCTTGTAGCTCCCCGGTTCATCGCAGGGACGATGATGATGCCTCTGCTGAGTGTATTCAGCTCCATCATGGGAATCATTGGTGGATATATGATAGCAGTAGGTTATTATAAAATGGCTCCTAATTCCTATATAGACCCTTTGCCAATCCACATCACCCTATTCGACTTTTTTAGCGGCCTTGTGAAGGCTCTTGTATTTGGAATGATCATTGTATCTATCAGCTGCTATAAAGGGATGACAACGACAGGTGGTGCTGCGGGCGTTGGAAGATCAACGACAAATAGCGTTGTTATATGTTATTCAGTGATATTGATTGTTAATTTCTTGCTTACACTTGGATTGAATTCGTCCTACACTTTTTTAACACAATGGTTATCGGTTCGCAATCTATAAAAGCGAAGAAAAAAACTATAAAAAGGTTGATTAATGATTCGTGTCCGTGATATTTGGAAACGCTATGGAAGACTGGGGGTTTTGAAAGGTCTCGATTTGGACATTTTCGATGGTGAAACTTTAGTTATTCTGGGAAGATCTGGAGTGGGTAAAAGCGTCCTTCTGCGTCAAATTATTGGATTGGAAACACCTGATAGGGGTTATGTAGAAGTTGATGACAAAAGAATCACAGATATGAATGAAAGACAAAGATTAAGAGATCCATCAATTAAGCGAATGGGGATGCTTTTTCAAAGCTCTGCACTTTTCGATTCATTAAATGTTGGTGATAATATAAGTTTTTATCTGCGTCAACACGAGCCAACTCTGGATGAGTCTGAGGTCAATGATCGAGTTGCAGATGCCCTTAAAATGGTTGGATTAGAAGACACTCAAGGAAAGATGCCATCCGAATTATCTGGCGGAATGAGAAAAAGAGCTGCGCTGGCCCGCTTGATCGTTTATAGGCCTCAAATTATATTGTATGATGAACCGACAACAGGATTAGATCCCATTACAGCTGCACAAATTAATGAACTCATCAATCGAACTAAAGAGGAATTAAAGGCTACAAGTATTGTTGTAACCCATGACATACGCTCTGCTCTAGAGGTCGGAGATCGCCTAGCCTTTCATCACGATGGTAAAATAGCTTATGTAGCTCCAAAGAATGAATTTATGCATAGCAATAATCCTATATTACTAGACTTCTTTAACAATGCGATCATTGAAGACAATTATTATCAAATCATTAGAAAAAATGGGAAATCTTAATTATTATGGCCGGATTAAAAAACATCCTCATTGGAGTGTTTGTCCTCATAGCATTTGCAATCATTATCTTTATTTTATTATTTCTCCATCCTAGTGTGGGAGATAATGGAAAAACATTTATTGTTCGTTTTACCGATGTAGATAAAGTTAATATTGGTACGCGCGTCACTTACGCAGGACTCCCTGTTGGTGAAGTTATCAACATTGAGGAAATTCCTAACGCACGAACCAATCGTCTTGATTATAATGGCGATGTTTATGTCTACCAATTGACCTTAAAAGTAGATTCGAGCGTGAATGTCTATAGTTCTGATGTCGTCGCTGTGCACACATCTGGACTTTTAGGTGAAAGAAACATTGAAATCAATCCTCAACCTTTACAACCTGGTGAAGAGCTTTTTCTAATCAATAATGAAATTATCTATGCCGAACCTACTCCAAGTGTTGAAGATACATTAAAACTATTTGGCGCCCTTTCGAAGACTTTCGGTAATGTTTTGACAGGCATTGGCGACATAATAGACGAAATTAAGCAAGAAAAGATTGTTGAAAATATGTCTACCTCAGTAAAAAATGTAGCTGAAATTACAACAGCCTTGAATGAAAAAGATAAATGGAAAAATACTGTAGATAATATATTAACCCTGACAGAAAGAATGAAACATTCTTGGGAAACAGTAGATTCAACATTACAAAATTTTTATTCATTATCAGAACGTACTCAGACTACTTGGGGCACTTTTGACCATGCTGTTCAGAAATTTGACACGTTTTCAAATCGCGTAAATGATTCTTGGACTAAAGTCGATGAAGTCATCACAAATACATCGAAAGGAAAAGGGACAATCGGACGTCTATTTGTCAGCGATGAAATTTATTTAAGACTTAAATCTATCATGCATAAGGGTGAAACTTTAATGGGTGATATTAATCAATATGGGCTTCTATATCAAAATAGTAAGAAGTGGCAAAGAGTCAATGCAGGTCGTATGAATATGCTTGGACGCCTATCAAATCCATATGAATTTAAGACCCATTTTAATAACGAAATGGATCGATTATCATCATCGCTTTCGGATGTTTCTTTTGTCATGGATGATACCTCTACATATCCCCAAGAATTGATGTATAATCCTGAATTTACAAAGAAATTTTCTGAGTTGATAAGAAATGTAGAAGAAGTTGAGAATTCACTGAAGATGTATAACGAACAAGTTGTAAATCAAGAATGTACTGAACAGGTGCAATAGACATCTCTAAAGGAGCGAAAAATGGAACAT
This sequence comes from Parachlamydiaceae bacterium, assembly GCA_013816265.1. Taxonomy (GTDB): domain Bacteria; phylum Chlamydiota; class Chlamydiia; order Chlamydiales; family Parachlamydiaceae; genus JACDES01. The sequence goes on from JACDES010000127.1 coordinate 3,248, forward strand.
GCGTCTTACTCACAGATTCAACGAGGAACATTTTTAGTTGCTACGCCGGATATTGAAAATGGTTTTTTTTTCAGGGGCGTCATTTTAGTTTGTGAGCATAATGCAAATGGATCCTTTGGTATTTTGATCAACAAAAGTCTCGATTTAGAACTTCCAGAAGATATTATTAATGTCAGTCAAATTGAAAATCCTAATATCGGAATACGAGCCGGTGGCCCTATTCAAACGAATCAAATGATGCTATTGCATAATTCTAATCAAATTGAGAGTCAAACGTTAAAGATCTGTGAAGATGTATACTTAGGTGGAGACCTACAATTTCTGCAAGACACGCTAACGGATCAAAAAGGGCCTGTCATCTATTTATGTTTTGGATATGCTGGATGGGGCATGGGACAATTAGAAAGAGAATTTCTGGATGGTCATTGGTTTATTCACCCAGCAACAGCGGAACATATTTTTTCAACACCCGCGGAAAAATTATGGCAAACAGTATTACGAGAGATGGGCGGAAAGTACGCAACTTTGTCAATGATCCCTGAAGATCTCAGCTGGAATTAGATTTAGGCCGCGCCTAATAAAGACACTTTTTTTTCTATTTTTTTTTCGATCTTTTTCAGTCCTTGTGGAGAAAGTGAGTATTCTTTAATTAATTCTCCATCAAGAAAGTTACCCATATAGACGCTTTTATTTGGTAATATCTTCATTCCTATACCATTTAAATGATTCTTCTCGAAATGCCCATTCATCACAGTCCCATCAGCGCTGACTCTTCTTGCATGATTTCCTGTTAGAAAGCCTACGACAAACATGCCTATTAAAATATCTCTATTTTTCTTTGTAACTCTCCCGAAGCCCTCGATTTTACCCTTAGAAAATCTAAAATAACCTTCACATCGATTTCCACCTGTATCTGTTATATCCATTAATTTTAAATGACTGGTTTCAGCTTTTCGAGTTTCAGTATGAAAAAATGGGGAGTATGATAATATTTTAATATTAGACAGGGTTCCTGTTTCTGTTTTTTTGAGGGGATCTTCTACAGCGGTAAAAATTGACATTGACTCTGTATATTCAAGTAAAAACTCCCCATTAACAAATTGGCCTTGATAGATGATTTTATTGTCTGAAATTAGGCTACAACGTCCATGTAGAAGACCGTTAACAAAATTTCCATACAGACCTATCCCATCGGATCGTAATCTAGATCCTTCCCCAGTTAGCATGCCGCCTTTGAAATAACCAGACAATTTTTCTCCGGTTTTCAAATTTGTAATTCTACCCTTTCCCTCAGCAACGCCTTTCACAAATTTGAATAGACCCTTATATTTGAAGATTCCCCCTATTGTTACATTGATCTTTTCGCAGCCTAATAATAATTCAGCAGTATCTACTCCCTCTTTAGAAACAGGAGTATAACTAGCGAGTATTTCATCTTTATGTTGTAACCTTCCATCACAATAAATTCCTTCTTGAACCTTTTTGTCGTAACGAATCTTGCGACCTTTGCCATTCAAAAGACCTTTTTCAAACTCACCTTCGTAAATAGTTCCATCAGGTAATTTAACCGTACCAATTCCATGACATAAACCATTAACAAATATAAATGTTCCTTTATATCCCATTTTCCAGGGCATAAACATTGTCGATTCGGGTATGTGCAAAGTACCAATTTTACCAAAAAAACCTTTAGAAAAATTTCCTATTTTTACAACGCCATTGTGTATTGATACACCTGGACCTTCCAATACTCCATTTTTAAAAACACCTTCACGCACACATCCATTTGCAAAGACAACTCTTCCGATTCCTTTTACCCCTTTCGGATTTGTAAAATCAAAACACCCATCGAAAGCAGCTCCGTTGTTTTCACCTTTAAAATATTTGTATTTTTTAAGTATATCCTCAACACATACAGTCTTTTCAATCGAGCTTAGAACATTATCAGCAGCGAAAGAGACATTAAATTTTGGTAATACAGAATCCTCTACACATATGGTGAGATTTTTATATCTACCAATTGGATGAGCCCCTGATTCAGATACTGATTGGGTGCAAAAATCAGAGCCGTCACCGGAACTGGAACTTGAACTTGAACTTGAGCATACAGAAGTCGACATAGAGCTATTAGAGGCAAGACAATTCATTGATAAAGGACTACTCATACAATAGATACCTTTTTTACACGAATTTTAGGTTATTAATAATGAGAAAAAACTCTTTTCTATGATTTTTATAAGAGATAACTTCCTTTTCAATGAAAAAAATAGTTCGATTAAATCACCTGAAATTTGTTTTTTTTGGGCATTTGGGCTAGAGCCTAAATACCAAAAAAATAAAATTCAGGTTAGCAGATGTTATAAAGATTAATTTTTAATAGCAATGAGTTTTTTGATTATTTGGGTATGAACCTGAGTTATTAACCCTCTATTTTTCGATCATAGAGATTGAAAAAAATGAAATTTGGCAAAAAAAAAGATGGGTTCCAAAGGAACCCATCTTTTATACGAATAATCTTTTTTCAATTATGCTAATTTTCCTGAAACAGCCGGAGGAATTTCTAAAGCAAGAGTTTTTGTTGAAGATTGTGGTGTTGATATAGCAACCACCCCTTCATTAAATTCGCCTCGAATTTCTTCACCATCTTTCGTTACAGTACATTTACCGTGTACGTAACCGCCCTCAATTGTACCATTAAGGATTACACCCGATTCGAGAGTGACAGTTCCTACACCATTACATATTCCACTGTCGTCGAAATTAAAAGAACCCTCAAACTTCGTTTTATCATTTTTCTTCACTTGTTCGTGAACTTTATTTGTTTGAGCAGCCTCTTTAATAACAACTTGACCTGGTACAGTAACTTCAAGTTTTGCAACTACTGGTTGTTGTCCTTTGTCCCCTTCAGGTTTAGCATTTTCTGAACTGCTTGGTTGGTTGTCACCAGCTGGAACCTTAACACTGTTATCATCTTTAGTAGCCTCAGTAGAAGCAACCGTTTTAACAGTATCTAAAACAGCTGGCTTTTCAGCTGCCGGAACAGCTTCTAGCTTAACATCTTTTGAAGGAACTACTGGAGGGCTTGCTGCTTCTGGTCCTTTGTCAATAAATGTTGCCAAAATTGTTTCATCGATCGATGTTTTTTCTTTTGGTTCACTTACTTCTGTAGTAACCCCTGCAACAGTGGCTGTAACAGGCTCTGTTGTTTTTGCTGGCTCAATAGTAGCTTCTTTAGCTGGAGCAGCTTCAGAACTTACAACAACTACTTCGGTTGGGCTGCTAGCCACTGGCGATACTGGGGCTTTGGATTTATTATCATCACTCTGACTGGAGGTGTCTTCCGCAGATGTTTCTTTTTTTCCTGCAGTTGTCTCTTCCTTTTGTCCTGATGTTGTTTCACCATTACCTGTAGAGGCCTCATCTTTTTCTGATGGCGTTTTATCTTTAGTTTCTTTGTTTTCTAATTGTGTTTGACCTGGTAAAATCTTTTTAGGCTCTTTCTCAAGTGTTGTAGGTTGTAGTGTTGTATTACTTCCTGTAGTCTCATCTTTTTTAGTAGGCTGAACTGGTTTTGGCTCATTATCTTTAGAGATCAATCTTTTGATGACTTGAGTAGCATGATCAAGTCTTGGATCAGAATTTTTGTATGCCGTGATGAGTTTATAACAAACAACAATAGCAGCAACGAGAGCGAATATTTTTAATGCAACTGCTGTAGTCAGTAAGTCACGTGGCTTTACATGAAACTTCCTAATCGGGTTAAGAGTTGCTGGTGCTTGTACTGCAAATAAAGATTTCGATATTACATCCATATAAATTTCCTTCACTAGATCATGATTTAGATGCGCTTATAAATTATGCATTATTTTTGGATCAGCATTTAACAGATACTTGAGGTAACTGTTAAATTAGATATACCTACCTTACCACATTACGGTGGTTCCAACCAAAAATTACGCAGGTGATTCAAGTTGGTTATAAAATGGTGTATGATAATAAGCAAATATTTTTTCAGGATTTTGCATTATTTTTAAAAAAATTATGAAAACCCTTGGAAATAAACTATTTGCTATCCCCATAAACCACCATAAATTCCCACTCTTTAGAAAGAGGCTGCTAAACTCAAGGCTTCTTTTGTCGCTTTTTCAACTGCTAGGTCTTTCTCTTCTGGTTTTCCTAGTGTGGGCTCGATGATAATTGATTTTATGTTTGTGAAACCAATAAATTTTAAGATTGTTTCCATATATGTTCTTTGAAGATCCAACCCCTCAGCCCCTGTGCCTGAACCATAAGCTCCACCTCTTGAATAGATCAATACAATTGGTTTACCTGTCACAAGCCCTTTATACCCTTCCGTAGGGGAAAAACTAAATGTATAGGATGGCTGCACAATAACGTCGATGTAATGTTTAAGTACATAAGGGATGCTAAAATTCCACATCGGAAGAGATATTACATATTTATCAGCATTTTTAAACTCTGCTATCGTCTCTTCAACCTGCCTCCAGGCTTTTCTCTGAGCTTCGGTATGAGATTGTCCATGCATGATTGCATATTTTGCATCGATTACATCCCCGTCAAAAGTAGGAATTTGTTTTTCCCATAAATCAATTTTTTTTATTTCATCCGATTTATGTTTTTTTTCATATTCTTTTAAAAAAATATCTGCAACAGCTATCGAGGATGATCTTTTTTTTCTTGGTGAGCTTTCAATATATAATATTTTTGGCATAATTCCCCTTTGCGTAAGTTTAATTATTTTATACTTGAGTGGGTTGATATAACAATTGGGGCTAACTTTGTCAATTTTAAATTTTTAACAAATGAGTTTTGAAAAATGAGCTTTGAAATTGAAACACAAAGAAGCAAAGACACGAAGAAGGCGCGCCACTCTTCGTGTCTTCGTGTCTTTGTGTTGAATCTTTTGCGACACATCTAACAGTAGTTATTGGGGATACAAAATACACCCATTTAATAATGATTATATCGTGAAGCATTCCAG
>JACDES010000028.1 GCA_013816265.1 Parachlamydiaceae bacterium
CACCCACCCAGGGCAGCAAAGCTGACCTGGGCTAATTACCTAATCCCTATGGGGATTTATGAAAGAATGATAACATTTTTTTATCCCAAAGGGATTAGGGTAAGGAGCCCAGGTCAGCTTCGCTGCGACCTGGGTTGTTTCATGCCGGCCCTACAGGCCTAACACAAGAAACTTTTCTTTAAGTGAATGTGGGTAAAAGAGTGGAAAGGAAAAAGGCTATTCGCCTTCATTTATTGAATCTTTTTTTAGACTTGAATGATATTTACTACCAAAACGCCTTTTAACGTGCTTTTGACAAATATTTCGGTGCAATCCGTTCCGCTGTAATCGCATTCCAATCACTTGTATGAATGGATCCATCTGGATTTAACACCCCTATACTATAAACAGGCAAATAAATTTCCTGCTCGCTTCTAATTTTAAAATCGCTCCCAAAAGCTGCCTTGGCAATCTCGATAATCTGATTTCGACTATATACCTTTGAAACACGCTGCCCATTCTGAAGAGGTTTTGAAACAAGATGATGATTGAATTGTGTTTGCGGAGCAACTAACAATTTCGGATTCTCAAAATGAAGTTGAATCAAATTCCCTTTCTGAACAACCAAATGCTTTTGTTTAGACTCTTCTACCCACGGTTCTAAGATGTCTCGCTCGACATTCATTCGCTTTTGAAGATCTTCTAAAGTAAGTGCTCCTCCCTGACTGGCTAAGGCTTGCAAAATTTTAAAATCTTGGCGATTCGCTTTACATTCTAGGCAATCTTTAAAACCATGCGTTTTTTCCCATGTCTGGGTATTGAGCACCATTTCACCGTCTGTAAAACTCCACAAAAGCACCCCTTCGCGAGTTTTTTTATCTTCGGTATATTTCACATCTAGAAGTAAATAAGGATAATATTTAAATGCCGGCTCTTGATATGTTCGTTTCGTTCCTGTTCCTAGCAATTCAGGACGGCGTATTTCCATTATTTGCTGAGGAGTATATTTAGATTCAAGTGTCGAAATCTCGCTATTCTCAATATATTGATTAATGAGATCTTTTCCTTCGTTTGAATGCTCCCAAAGCCACCAACCTCCGCCACCCAAAGCCAAAATCATTAAAACAATGGGCAATCGAATAAATGATGATGATGGTTTTTTGCTTGTTTCTTTTTTAGCCATAAATCCTTATCTAAATACAAATTTTATCATAAAAAAAGACGCAAGGCTTCAAAAAAAATGAAACTTTGCGTCTAAAAAGCTACAGAAACTATTCCTTCATTGATAGAAGGAATTCTACGTTGCTATTTGTTTTTTTCAAACGTCCAATCAATAGATTCATCGCATCGCCTGGCGATAGATCTGCGACAGCTTGGCGTAATAAGTAAACTTTCTCTAATTCATTTGGATGATACAGCAACTCTTCCTTACGTGTACCACTCTTGATAAGATCGATTGCCGGATAAATACGTCTATCAGCAAGACGACGATCAAGAACAAGCTCCATGTTACCGGTACCTTTGAATTCTTCAAAGATAACCTCGTCCATACGTGAGCCGGTATCAATAAGAGCAGTCGCGATAATAGTAAGCGATCCACCTTGCTCGATATTACGTGCAGCACCAAAGAAGCGTTTTGGTTTATGTAGAGCGTTGGCATCCATACCACCTGATAAGATCTTACCTGAGTGCGGTTGGATTGTGTTATAAGCTCTTGCAAGACGTGTAATAGAGTCTAAGAGGATCACGACATCATTACCATGTTCAACAAGACGTCTTGCTTTTTCAATTGCCATCTCAGCAACTTGCACGTGACGTTCCGGCGGTTCATCAAACGTGGAAGCAATCACTTCCCCTTTTACAATTCGTTGCATATCGGTCACTTCTTCAGGACGCTCATCGATCAATAAGACGATCAAAATAATTTCTGGATTATTACAAGCAATGGCGTTAGCAATATTTTGAAGTAATATTGTCTTACCGGTACGTGGAGGAGCAACAATGAGTCCCCTTTGTCCTTTACCGATTGGAGCAGCTAAATCTAGAACACGTGTGGATAATTTATCTTTCGTCGTTTCCATCACGATTCGTTCGTCTGGATATAACGGAGTTAAGTTTTCAAAAAGAATACGCTCTTTCGCCTTTTCAGGGGCTCTTCCGTTAATTTTATCAACTTTTAATAATGCGAAGTATTTTTCTTTATCTTTTGGAGGACGAATAGTTCCTGAAAGTGTATCCCCTTTTTTTAAATCGAATCGTCGAATTTGTGCAGGAGATACATAGATGTCTTCAGCGGAAGGCAAATAGTTGTAGTTCGGTGATCGTAGGAAACCGAAGCCATCGGGAAGGATTTCAAGAACCCCTTCGCCATAAAGAACTTCATTTGGGTTTTCCGAAATTGTTTTAACAATTTCAAAAACCATCTGTGATTTTGTTAAGGAGGCCAAATGCTTAAGACCAATGTTTTTTCCATATTGGTTAAGCTGATCTATGTTCATCCGCTGAATATCAGAAATTTTTGTGATTATTTCGGGTTGTTGTGGTTTTACCTGACTCGTTGGAGCCGAGTTTTCACGTTGAGATTCGAGGGAAGAATTTTCCTCGAATAACATAGAGGCATCTGATTGGTTGTTATCTGGGTCCATTTAAAAGTCAGACTCCGATTTATTTATTGGTTAATGATTGTTATACTACGCGCGGTATAATTCTTTATAAAGTTCTACTGTTGTTTCTTGTAGATGCTCCACGGAACCGCTATTCATAATGACATAATCGGCTCGAGTTGCTTTTTCTAAAAGAGGTAACTGATTTGATATCCTTTCATTAAACTCATCACGATCGTATCGCGTTTTCTGTTGAAAACGTTGAAAACAGATTTCTAGATCAGCTACAACAGCAATGACACATTCAAAATTCTTTTCACCCTCACTTTCAAATAAAAGTGGTATTTCAGCAATAAAGAGAGGGGGTGGATTTTTTTTATTCTGCAGTTCTTGATATACTCTATCTATTTCCTCATATACTGCAGGATGTAAGAGATGCTCCAATTCATGTAATAAGTATGGTTCTCGGAAAACAATCTGAGCGACTCGCGATCGGTCTATATGATCGCCTAGGAGAATGTCCTTCCCCAACAACTTTATGACCTCTTTACCAAGGTTTGTATCATGGGACAATAATTGATGAACGATTTCGTCAGCACTTATGACATAAGCACCTAATTCATTTAAGATACGACAAACCGAGGATTTGCCACACGAAAGACCACCTGTTACGGCTACTTTCTTTAACTTTAACATTCTTTCCAATTTTTGCCAATATGGATGTCAACAATTAATGGAACTTTTAATTTTACTACACCTTCCATCGTCTCTTTCACCAACTTAGATACACTCTCTAATTCTTCATTCGGTACTTCAAAAATTAATTCATCGTGAATCTGCAAAATCATAAAACCTCTTTTTTGCTCTTCTCGAAGTCTTTTGTCAATACGAATCATCGCCATTTTAATTAAATCTGCTTGCGTTCCCTGTATCGGCGTATTAACAGCTAAACGCTCCGCTGCCATTCGCAACATCCCATTCTTACTATTTATCTCAGGAATTAATCGCTCTCGTCCAAGTAAAGTAACGGCTCTTCCACTTTCTTTCGCAGATGTCTTGCAAAATTCTAAGAACTCTTTCACTTTTTTATATCGCTCAAAATACATCTGAATAAATATAGCGGCAATTTTGTTGTCTATGCCTAATTCCTGCGCTAATCCAAAGGCCTGCTGTCCATATATGATACCAAAGTTCACCGCTTTTGCTTGATGGCGCTGCTCGGGCGTCACCTCATTTAGAGGAACACCAAAAATCAAAGAAGCCGTATACGCATGAATATCTTCATTAGACTTAAATGCATCCATAAGTGCCGTGTCTTCGCTCAGATGTGCCAATAGACGTAATTCAATCTGTGAATAATCGGCAGCCAAAAAACTCCATCCTTCATGCTGAGGCCTAAAGGCTTCACGAATATTCCTTCCAAGAGGCGTACGAACAGGAATATTTTGCAAATTTGGATCTTGGCATGAAAGACGACCGGTTGCAGCAACTACTTGATTGAAATTACAATGGATACGTCTTGTTTTTGGATTGACTTGCTCAGGTAGCGTATCGATATAAGTAGAACGCAGCTTTTCTAATGTTCTATATTCTAGGAGCTTATTCGCAATAGGATAGTCGGCACTTAAACTTTCTAATACATCTGCATTTGTCGAATGGCCGGTAGCAGTTTTCTTGGGCGGCCTGATTTCCAACTTATGGAAAAGAATGTGGCTCAATTGTTTTGGAGAATTCAGATTAAATTCTTCTCCAGCCATATCGTAGATGTTTTTTTCAAGTTTATGAATTTCATAAACGATTTCTTTGGACAATACATTAAGTTTATCAACATCTACGAAAATACCATGTCGTTCCATTTGAGCCAAAATAGGCAAAAGAGGCGATTCGATTTCATTCATGATCGGCACAAGTCCCCTTTCTTGGAGACGATGTGAAAGGACTTCTTTTAGACGAATTGTATAATCAACATCTTCACAACAGTATTCGCATATTTTTTCTAAGGGAACATCAGCCATGCTTATTTGATTTTTTCCTTTTCCAATTAATTCTTGAATCGGAATTTTCACTTTATCAAAAATTTCTAGGGTCAAATAATCAAGGGAATGTTGTCGATTATGTGAATTGAGTAAATAGGAAGCTAAAATGGTGTCAAATCCAAGCGTGAATTTGATTCCATAATTTAATAGCACATGATAATCATATTTAAGATTATGCCCAAAAAATTGAATATTTGGATTTTCTAGAAGTGGTTTAAGTTTTTCGAGTACTTTTTTTATACCGAGCTTTCCATTTGTAGGGATATACCAAGCCTTTTTTTGTTCTACTCCTAAACCTATCCCAACGAGCTCCGCTTGTATAGCGAGAACACTTGTTGTTTCGGTATCGATACAAACTTCTTTTTGCATAGAAAGATAATCAATAAGATCATCCAATGCTTTTTCATCATCAACAAGTATATAATGAACCTCTTCGACTTCTCTCGCGTGAACGATGGCAGGTAATTCGCTAAGCTGAGGCTCCATCTCTCTTATCAATGAGTTGAAGTTCATACCTGCATAAAAATCTTTAAGATGGAGAAATGAGGGAGTTACGCGTCTATAAAATTCTATCTCAAGAGGAACGGGTACATTAGTGTCGATTGTGACAAGTTTCCGACTTAAAAGCGCTTGCTCGCCATATTGTACGATGGTATCTTGTTTTTTCTTTCCGGGAACTGCACGTGGATGAGCTAATAAATAATCTAAGTTACCGAATGTTTTAAGCAGCTCGACAGCAGTTTTAGGACCAAAGCCAGGCAATCCTGGGACATTGTCGGAAGCGTCTCCAGTGATGGCTAAGAAATCAATCATTTGATCCGGACGGACGCCAAACTGTTCCTCAACTTCTTTTGGTGTCAATATCAGGTTGTCTTTGTGTGTGTTTAAAATATGGATTTGATCAGTAACGAGCTGGCACATATCCTTATCACTTGTGCATAAGTATGCGTGGGCACCAAGAGAAGCTCCCCACTGTGCAACGGTACCAATGGTATCATCCGCTTCGACATTAGGAGGTATTAGAAGCGGAATGCCCATCAAATGGCAAAATTCTTGTGCCCATTGGATTTGATAGATCAGATCGGGTGGCATTCCTTTTCGATGTGCTTTATAATCTGCATAAATTTTTGTGCGGGCGATTGCATTATTTGGACCATCGAATACGGAGACAATGTGGGTTGGATCGAAGTCTTTGAAAATCTTTAGGACGGAGCGGATAAAACCAAAAAGGGCGTTTGTGGATTCGCCTTTAGCATTTGTCATTGACCGTATAGCATAATACGAACGATACAAAAATCCTGAGGCGTCAAGAATATAGATTTTATCCATGGATAATCACAAATTAAGAAAGGAGGAAAAAAAATTATACAATATTTTGCGTTTTTCAGACAGAAATATCGAGAATACATGGAGATATGCGAAAAAAGATAACAAACAAAAGATTGTAAGTCTATACGATCATAAATCGAATTTTTATTTTTATATCAAACGATGCAAATTTTTCATCAATCGTTTTTTTGTCTTTTTTGACACATTTACTTCGCGCTTATCATCTTGAACTTGTGCATTATGTCTTATTTTATCTAAGAATGATTCATTATCCAGTGCAATTTCATCTTGAATTCGTTTCATTTTTTGCTTGGGTATTTTATTAAGAAAATCTACAACCTCTGGTGGAAAATCAACCCTGTCTGGTATGATGTTCTTAGTATCGTGATAAAAAACAAGAATTTCAATCATGTAATTCTTCATATCAGCAACTCTTTCTTTCAGATCCCTTTTTGCTTTATGATTAAGATCAACAGAAATTATAATGTCTTCATGAAAAGTTTTAAATACATGATCAATTAAGGAGTTATTTGGGTCACCATTCGGAATACTTACTGACAAACTTTCAAATACCTTATCTACTTCATTTGATAATTCACTAAGTTTTTGTAAAAAATTTGCATTAAATGCAATCCGAGTATGAAGATGTGTAACAAAATTTTTAAAGCCTGTATTTCCAATCACTGTTTGATTTATGTATATATCTGCATCAGTAAGGGCATTTGTCACTAACTTATTAATATTAGAAATTTGGGGGTTGTTTGGTGGTATAAATTTTTGCAAAGCATTTACAATTTTTAAAAACTCTTTAAATTTACTTTCGAAGTCTTTTAAACCTGTTTGTATATTATCCTTTTATATATTTGAGAAGGTTCAGTCTATATAAAAAATAATTTGTATCTCCAGGTTCGGCAGGTTGAAATTCTATTGGTGGATTAAAAATAGAATTATTAATTTTAAATATATCAGAAACATTCATAATGCCCCCTATTTTTAGAGTAAATAAATCCCTACCTTTATTATATATAATTTTATTTTTAATTTAAAGCTTTAAAAACGATAAAAAACCAAAAGCAATCTCTAGTATATTAATTATATTTTAAGATGTTTCTGATATTTCTTCATTCTGCTTTTTGCCTTTTTGGATAAAATGGGATCATCTGTTTTTTCATTAGGTTTGCTTTTATTTGAAGTATCTATAACTTATGATGCAAATGTTTTAATAAACGCCTTTTAGCTTTATTAGATATATCAAAAAGATTGTTTTTTTCTTGAGGTTCATCAGGTATAATGCCACCTCTTGCGTCTGTAAGTTTTTTGTTAAGTGTCATCAATTCGTTAATTTTGGCTTCAGCAAAAATGATTAATTCTTTCTTCAATGTAATTAAATCTCCCCTATTAGGATAATTAGCTAGTGGTCCACTTATCCTTCCATCTGTCTTGGAATCATTTGTTCCATTAATGCTTTTTATAATATCAATCAATCTATCATTTAATGCTATTTGATTGTCTATTGTTTTACTTTTATGATCATTATTTCTAACAATCTCGCTTTCAATTTTCTTAATTATATTACTAACCGTTGGATTAAGATTAGGTATGCTATTAAAAATTTGTCTGAATTTATTAAGTTCTGTAACGACGCTCTTAGCAATGTCATTAAACTTTTCTGATATTTTCTTCACAAAATCTTCAATTTCTTGAGAAGTTTTATTTTGAGAAGAAGTAAATATTTTCTCAAAAAAATTTGTAAATTCATTTACGTTAGAAATATCCATATAATCACCTATAATTATTAAAGGAAACTACACCCTATTTATTAAAGGAAACTACACCCTATTTTTATTATAGACTAATTACAATTATTATTCATTATTTTTTTTAATATTGATATTACGTAGATTATCGAAGTTGGGATTGGTTCAGGGATTGGGCATGACTGACCCGGAATTGAGATTAAATTGGGTCAGGCCTAACAAATGGGAATTTGTACTTAAATTCCAATTTGACCCCAATTTCAATTTCTATTTGTAAAAATGTATCAATTTTGATACAATAAAAGTAGAACAAGGAATAGTCATGAATCAATCTCATTTACCACCGAAAAAGATTCTGAGTGTTTATTTTTTCGCTGAAATAAATTTAATGAACCAGTTCGAAAATGGCTTAAATCGTTGGACAAAGAAATTCAATCAATCATTGGAAAGGATATTTGTACTGGTCAGGAAGGCTGGCCATTAGGAATGCCATTAACACGAAGCATTGGAAATGGCCTCTGGGAAGTTCGTAGCTCTATCCCAAATGGAATTGCCAGAGTAATTTTTACAGTGAAAAACAATGAGATAGTTCTACTGCATGGATTCATTAAGAAGACTCAAAAATTGCCTTTAAAAGAGCTGGAAATTGCCAAAAATCGTTATAAAAGTCTTGAATAGAGGTTATCATGAAAAAAAAGCACATCGGATCAAGTTTTGATGAATTTCTTGAAGAAGAAGAAATTCTAGAAGAGTGCAAAGAAGAAGCCGCAAAACGCGTGCTCGTCTGGCAGCTCGAGCAGGAAATGAAAAAGCAAAATCTTACAAAAGAAGAAGTAGCAAAACGAATGCATACTAGTCGCGCGGCAGTAAATAGAGTTTTAGATCCTAGGCAGCCTTCCACTCTTAGATCACTAACCGCTGCAGCAAGGGCTGTGGGAAAAAGACTTAAAGTATCATTAGCCTAAATTCTCTAAGAAAGACTATTCCACGCGCAGGCAGGATTGCCTTCTCCCGATTTTCAATTTTAACAACAAATTTTAATTATTGATTAATTAATTGATTAATTAGTAAAATAACTAATTTCATTTTATGTTGGAGTAATTATGTCACAACTAATAAGCATGCTTAATGGATACTCTGTTATTCGACCCTTTGTTGCAACTGCTAGCCATGGTTCGGAACTAAATTATCTATCTCAAGATTCTGATCAAACTGAAGTTATGCAATCAAGAGGAAGCTTCCCTAGCTTTGGAACTGTTGAATTCTCAAGAGTTACAACATTTTGTTCGGATATCTTTCTGATCTCTGTAGAATCTCTAATTGCAGGCTTAAGATTGCATTGCTATTTGTCTGGAATACCTTTCGAAAAAATCATGAATTTAACAAATGTATTCACACACTTTAGATTTGGTGGACACCTTTTAGGAGCTCTTTCATCAGGCCATATAGTATACGAACAACAACAAAATACACACATGCTCTTACGAACAATATTGAATATTTGCAATCTAGCCCCGCTTACTCTAAAACTTTTCTTTAACATCTCTCATCCACCTTTGTGGTTAGCCTTTGGTGTTATTGATCTTACGTTAAGAATAAATTTATGGAAAAGACCCTGAAAATAAGTTTACGACCACTCTAATTTCTTATTTCTAAAACTTGCTATCATTAAAAAAAAGGATTCAATTTTAAAAACGAATCCTTTTTATTTGGTTCATCACACAAATAAGTGTTTTATAAACATATATGAATCAATGTTAATGTCAAGTATTTGAATCGCCCTGAAACGGGCTCCGCTCTTTTTTTTATTTACCCAGAGTTCCCTTTGGTCACTCTGGGCTTTGAACAGACGCTCTACCGAGCTAACGAAGAGAATCAGGCCACCAAAATATAAAAGTCATGCAAACAAAGAGAATTAAGCCAACAAAATATAAATCTTGCTAACGAAGAGAATCAAATCAACAAAGTATCAACATCTTGCTAACTAAATTTTCCTCGTTAGCTCGGTAGAGCGTCTGTTCAAAGCCCAGAGTGACCAGAGGGAACTCTGGGTAAATAAAAAAAAGAGCGGAGCCCGTTTCAGGGCGATTCAAATACGCGGTTCTCCACGTAAGCCTCTAACTTGTATAGCGAACCTTATATTTATCGGCTTTAATTTTAATAAATTAAAATTATCCTATTGCATTGCTGGACAATATAAATAAAGGTACTTATTTTGCAACGCAGGATCCATCTCAGGTAATATCTGAAGCTGATATTTCACTTTCCCTGTAAATAAAGCGCTATCTTCTGAAAATAATGAATTCCACCAACTCTTGTTTTCCAATTTGACAACCTGGTACTTATCATCTTCAATTCCGGCAGCTTTTTTGAGATCAGTAAGAGCCTCGGCTATCGTTGCATTGCTTTGATCAACATATCCATTTTCTTTTGCAGCCTCTGCATTGAAAATTTTTGCTCCGTAATCTTTTACAAGCTTTTCTTTGCTTAAATCTTTTCTACCTGTCGACACAATATTGACAAATTGTTTGTAGTAATAATCTATAATGTCCTGATAATTTTTTTCTTCGCCTGGTTTCCAAACACGGAATGGATTCATCGCATCTTTATCGGTTCCTGCTGTTAGTGTCAACGTATCAACACCAATTTTATCCATCAATTTTACAACATTCATAAAAGTAGGAGCTATCACACCCACACTACCAATTAAACTCGCATCTGTCGCATAAATCTTATCCGCTGCTGACGCTACATACATTCCACCAGAAGCACATAATCCATCTACAAAAGCATAAACAGGCACTTTATATTTTTCTTTATATTCCTTTAAAGCACGATAAATTCCATCTGAATCTACTACAGTACCGCCAGGAGAATTAATGTAAACCAACAACGCCTTCACACGATCATCTTTAAAATCACCTTCACGTGATTCAATCAGCTGTTGTCTAACGGTCTGCATACTCAGACCCTCTGTTCCAATAACTCCATCCACATTTATTTGAAGAATCACAGGAGTTGTCTTGCTTAAGGCTTCACGTTCTCCCTTAGCATTAGGCATAATTTCATGTGTATTTACAGTTTTTAATTTCGATTCGGTACTACCCGATGACAAAGCGCCAATTAAAATTGTAAAAAAGACAATTCCTAGTCCGATACCAATAACCGCACAGAAAGCAGTAAAAAGCGACCGAATTGCTGAATAGAGAATAGAATCATTCATTTTTAATTCCTTTTGAATTTTTAACTTGGTTTTATACATTATAGATTTTATTCAAAAAAGTCTAAAGTTATTCTATTATTTAATGGGCTAACTCTTTAAACTAGAGGCTTATTTAGGAGAAAAATATGAGCCGTTTTAAATTTCTTTTACAATTATTAATTGTGTTTGGATTAATCGTTATTCCCCAACTTATAGAAGGTAATGAACAACTTATGAAATCACAATTGATTCCACGGAAGCTTCTATTTGGAAATCCTGTCAAAACATCACCCGAATTATCTCCTAATGGAGAAAAAATGGCTTATTTAGCTCCAGATAATAACAATGTATTGAATGTTTGGGTTCGTGACTTAACCAAAAAAGCCAGTGAAGATAAAATGGTCACATCCGATAAAAAACGAGGTGTACGCAATTTCCTCTGGCAATACGACAATAACCACATTCTTTATGTTCAAGATCGTGATGGAGATGAAAATTGGCATCTATACCAAACTGATATCAATACCAATGAAACAAAAAATTTAACACCATACGATGGTAGCAGAATCGAAATTGTTGATTATAACTATAAATATCCTGATGACATATTAGTTCAAATCAACAAAAGAGATAAAAGTCTTTTCGATGTATATCGCATTAATCTTAAAAATGGTGATTCACAACTCGTTGTAGAAAATACTAACAACACTATCAATTGGATCGCAGATCATCAACTGGTAATACGTGCAAGGCAATCTTATACCAAAGATGGGGGTATGTTGACACAAGTTCGTGATGATGAGAATGCCCCATGGCGTGATTTACTTGAGACTGATCCTGAAGAAATTGGGGGTGAAGTGATTGATTTTACTGATGACGATCAATCTCTGTATCTACTCTCCAGCTTAAATGGAAACACTAACCGTCTGCTCAAAATTTCCCTTAAAGGTGGCACTCCTGAAGTTGTCTTAGAAGATAAAGAATTCGATCTTTCCAGTATCATGACCCATCCAACTAAAAATACACTTGAAGCTGCCGGTGTTGAAAAAGATCGCTGGGACTGGATTATAGTTGATCCATCCTTGAAAAAAGATTTTGAAAATCTCAAAAAAATTGAAAAAGGGATTTTCACCATTAATAGTCGCACACTTTCAAATCGAAAATGGATCGTTGCTTTTCGCTCCGACCAACGCCCTTCTCAATTTTACTTATATAATAGAGATACTGGGAAAGCCGATTTTCTTTTCACCTCTCAACCAGATTTAGAAAAGTATACTCTCAATCCAATGACACCCATTTCATTTCAAGCCGAGGATGGGATGACGATTCATGGATATCTTACATTACCTGCAGGGGATCATAAAAAGAATCTTTCTACAATCCTATTAGTTCACGGCGGCCCATGGGTACGAGACACTTGGGGACTAAACCCAGCTGTTCAATGGCTTGCAAATCGTGGTTATGCTGTTCTCCAGATTAATTATAGGGGTTCAAAGGGTTACGGAAAGGCATACATGAATGCCGGAAATCGTGAATGGGCCGGAAAAATGCATACGGACTTGCTGGATGGAAAAAAATGGATGATAAAAAATGGATATTCAAATCCGGATAAGTTTGCTATCTACGGAGGAAGCTACGGAGGTTATGCAACACTTGTGGGATTGACATTTACACCGGATGAATTTTGTTGCGGTGTCGATATCGTAGGGCCTTCAAATCTAATCACATTACTACAGACACTTCCACCATATTGGGCCCCTGCAAAAGTGCAAATGGATCGCAGGGTGGGAAAATTAGAGACGGAACAAGATTTTCTTAAATCACGCTCTCCCTTATTTAAAGCAAATCTTATAAAAAAACCGCTTCTTATTGGACAAGGCGCCAATGATCCTCGCGTCAAACAAGCTGAAAGCGATCAAATTGTTCAAGTAATGCGTCAAAATAAATTACCGGTGGAATATTTACTATTTCCTGATGAAGGACATGGTTTTGCAAGACCGGAAAATAGGATGAAATTTTACGCAGCAACAGAAGAATTTTTGGAGAAGTATTTAGGTGGAATTTCTGAACGTCCATCTAAAGAAGAAGATTGGGAATCTTTAAAAAAATAGATTAAGATGTCAAATTTTTATACTAAACAAAATCCTTATTTTGCTTCCATCAAGGAGCGCTATAATTTAAGCAAGCCTGGATCGAAAAAAAACACCCAGCATCTTGTTTTGGATCTTAAAGGATCCGACTTGAAGTATGAGGTGGGAGATAGCATAGGTATATTCCCTCACCACGATCCTGAGTTAGTTTTAAAGACACTCAATGCCATGAAAACAACAGGCAACGAGCATGTTCATACGAAACAAACACAAGAGCAAATGCTTTTTTTCGACTTTTTAATGAAAAAGGCTAATATTACAGATATTAGCCCCAAGCTATTCAAAGAGACACATCATAGACAAAAGAATTCTGAAAAAAAACATCAACTAGAATTGCTTTTACAAGAAGACAATCGGGAAGCCTTTAAACATTACATCAGCGAACATGAAGTATGGGATTTTCTTTTAGGGCATGAAGAGGTTGAATTTACACCACAAGAATTTGCTGATTTATTAATGCCTATGCTCCCACGTTTTTATTCAATATCATCATCACAAAAACTTGTTGGGGAAGAAGTCCATCTAACAGTAGCTCCATTGGAATATGAATCGAGAGGTCATAAAAGACGGGGTGTTTGCACACATTATCTTTGTTCGATGATAGAATTACACAATCCGATCATTCCTGTTTTTATACAACCCTCACATGGTTTTAAACCTCCTGAAGATATCAATGCACCAATTATTATGATCGGTCCCGGAACGGGAATAGCCCCTTTCCGAGCATTCATGCAAGAAAGGGTTTTATTCCATAACTCACATGGTAAACATTGGTTATTTTTTGGTGAATGGAATCGAGATTACGACTTTTTCTATGAAGAAGATTGGAATCATTTTGCTTCCAGAAGTAATTTAAAATTGGCTTTAGCATTTTCTCGAGACCAGAATCATAAAATATACGTTCAACATAAAATGTTAGATCATGGTGAAGAACTTTTTGAATGGCTTGAAGGTGGTGCTTATTTTTATGTGTGTGGTGACGCACAACAAATGGCTAAAGATGTAGAGTTAGCATTACATTCTATCATTCAAGAATATGGTTTAATGGACGCACAGGCTTCTAAGGAGTACATCAAAAAACTCCGTCATCAAAAACGTTATTTACGTGACGTTTATTAACCCGAGTTTTTGCGCCCCTCTTCGTGTCTTTGTGTCTTTGTGTTGAATTTTTTGCGTCACATCTAACTGTAGCTTTGGGGATATCGAAGACTCCAATCGTATTATTGATTACGTCGTGAAGCATCGCAGATGTGTGTTCAGATTAAACACAAAGACACAAAGACACAAAGAAGTCCGCGATTAGTGACATAGTTTATATTTGATTGACCCCGCATGGTTTACACTTGGGGCTTCGCTTTGTGTTGAATTTTTCTAAACTCATTCAAGAATTTTAATTTACTCTACTGTTGTGACAATTGCAAAAGCTTGAACTCCCAAACCACATCCAAAGTCTGTTAAACCCTCTCCTGATGTTGCTGTAATTCCCACCTGCGTGATATCAAGTCCCATGACCCTTGCAATATTCTGACGCATTTCATCAATCCTAGCTTTAAACTTAGGCTTCTTAGCTTCAATGGTCACCGCAACATGAGTGACACGTTGCTTTTCTAATGTTTTCATCGCTTCTAGTAGGTAAATTTCACTGTCTGTGATTCCATCTTTTAAACATAAATCATCAGCAATATTACCAAGGATCAGAATACCTGTTAGCGAAGAAATTGCATTACAGATTGCATGAAATACAACATCTCCATCAGAATTTGCATTAAATCCAGGTACATCATCAAAGAAAAGTCCTGCCATCACACAAGGCTTCGATGTTTCTGTTGTAATAAAGCGATGACTATCTTGCCCTATTCCTGTTCTAACGGTCATATATTCAACCTTATTCAAAATTTGTTCATATTTCTAAATCGCATGTGTTATAAAATGTTCGCATATCTTCTTTTATACGGAAATAGAAAAATCTCATTAATATTATGAAAACCATTCACATTGCCAACACAGATTTTGAATTTGAACTTGCTAATGACGATATCTCTATTCCTATTGATCAGGCATGGAATAACAAGACAATGTGCTTGCAACTTCAATATTTACCACTTATCTATGCCGATGAAAGTGATGCAATAGCTTTGACAACGTTACCAGATCAATTATTTATTGAATATTTTTCAAGTTTACCTTGGCGCTCAAAAGCTAAACTCCCAGCCTTTATTCCCATTGGCACAAAACAAAAATTTGATGAATATGATCGATGTGTCTCTTGGGGAGCCTCGCGAAAAATACAACAATGGGCTAACGAAAGAGGTGTTTATTATACAATGCCTGAATGGGAAATAGTAAAAAAAATTAATAGCAAAGCATATAGTTTTTCTAATTCTCCCCCTTTAGCAAACTCAGCACTCATCTGGAACTCTAACGATTTGAAAAAATGGTTGAAAATTGGTCATGGAAAACGTGTATTAAAAACATGTTTTGGTTTATCTGGAAAAGGTCATTTTCATATCGATGATCATACTGAAGAAACAAAAATTCTTAATTTTTGTGAAAAAGAATGGATCCACAACCGCCCCCTTATCGCAGAACCATGGTTAGAGCGTGTTTTTGATTTTAGTACCCAATGGTATCTTGACATCGACAAAGGAGTCCAATTTATTGGTGCAACTATGTTTGAATCCAATTCAAAAGGCGTCTACCAAAGTACAAAAATAGGTTCAGAAGATGTTCTTTTTGGTCCCTATATACACTTCTTAGAAAAGCATAAAAATATTTGTTTCGAGATGCTCGAAAACATATTGAAAATTGGTTATTTTGGATATTTGGGCATTGATGCATTTATATATAAAAAAACAGACTCCGCAATAGCCTTACAGCCTATTGTAGAGATTAATGGTAGGCAAACAATGTCATTAGCTGCCCTTTTCTTTCAAAGACGGTGGTTTCCAGATAAAACAGTCCAACTTTTCTTTTCTAAAGATATAAAAGAAAAAAATTTCCTATTGCCTAACAAAATAATATCCCATGAAGGAAAAGAGATTGTTTTCAATCTACATCTTAGTTTCTCGATTAACTAATAACTTAAAAATTTATTTTCTAGTCGAACAGTGATAAACAATATTTTTAACAAAATAACAACTTAATTATTTAACTTTACATTTAATTACTAGAAAAACGCAATCCATGTCAAAAAAAGTTAAGGGGTAATTGTTTAGATTCAATTTTCTAAAACCTATTACACCTTAACTTTCTAATTTTCATCGCTTTAAGAAATAATATTCAATAAATTAGGAGCAGTTAATTAGATTTTTAATTTACATCTTAAATATAAATTGAAATACATAAATTATTTCTTTTAATTTCAATCAAATGTATTAACAAGTTTAAGGTAAATTAAATTTGTAATTTGTTTATTGCACTTAACACGATTTTCGTGTAATTTTTTGTTTTTTACTAACTTACCAATTGAATATATAAGGTACTTGACAACGATGGAAATTCTTAAAATCACAGGTGGGACCCCTCTAAATGGTTCTATAAAGGCATCAGGAGCGAAAAACGCAATCACAAAATTATTAGTAGCGTCGCTATTATCAGATAAAAAATGTACTTTCTATAATGTCCCAAATATTGGTGACGTAGAAGTGACCGTGAAACTATGTGAAGAAATTGGTATGGAAGTGCAGTGGGATCGTGAAGCTGGTACGATGGAAGTCATCACGAGAGAACTCAAAACAACATATGTCCCTCAAAGATTTTGTGGATCGAATCGTATTCCAATCTTGATGATTGGAGCTCTTCTAGGCCGCACAGACCAAGATATCATTGTTCCTACAACAGGTGGTTGTGCGATAGGTCAGCGTCCTGTTGACTTTCATATTTTAGCTCTAGAACAACTTGGAGCTGTTATTGAATATAGAGGGATGAAACGTGAAGGGGCTTATTTTGCCCATGCTCATAATGGATTAAAAGGGACCGTCGTTACATTGCCATACCCATCTGTTGGAGCTACTGAGAACACAATTTTAGCCGGTGTAACAGCTCGTGGAATGACAATTATTAAGAATGCAGCGATTGAACCTGAAATTGTAGAACTCATTCTTTTCTTACAAAAACTTGGAGCCATTATTACACTTGATGTAGATCGTACAATACGTATACAAGGGACCCGACGATTTTACGAAGTTGAACATACTGTTATTCCTGACCGTATAGAAGCAGCATCATGGGGAATGGCAGCTATTGCAACGAAAGGAAGAGTATTCGTGGAAGGTGCTCAGCATTTAAACATGATTACTTTACTCAATAAAATTCGTGAGATCGGTGGCGGCTTTGAAATTAAAAGTAAAGGTATAGAATTTTATTATGACGGACCATTGCAAGGTGGAATTCATCTAGAAACTGACGTACATCCAGGTTTTATGACAGATTGGCAGCAGCCTTTTGTTGTTTTATTGACACAAGCAACAGGAACATCTGTAGCCCATGAGACTGTATATGAGAATCGTTTTGGTTATACAGAGACATTGGGTGAGATGGGAGCAGATATTACAATGTTTAGACAGTGTCTTGGGGGCAAGCAATGTCGTTTTGCTTCACAAAGCTTCTCACATAGTATTATAGTAAAAGGTTCCACTCCACTCGTTGCAAAAGAGATTCGCATACCAGATTTAAGGGCAGGTTTTGCTTATGTGATGGCAGCACTTATTGCATCTGGTACAAGTACGATATTAGGCTTACCATTTCTTGATCGTGGCTATGAAGCACTTGTAGATAAATTGGGTATTCTCGGCGGAGATGTCAATAGGGTTCATGTTGAAGAGAAAAAAGAGAAGATTGCGTTACCAATGAGTCAACCTGTTTTTGATGGACTGCAACCTGTAAGTCATAAATAAGAACTAAAGACCTTATCGACTTAAAAGACATTCATCTTTTGGATTCTTTATTAAACTCTTTTGTTTGCTGAAGATGCTCCTTCGAATCTACGAAGGAGCATCTTTTAACTAGGATACTACTTATTAATTTTCTTTCTTCTTATCTTTGTTTTTGTCTTTATTTTTATCCTTGTCTTTTTTTAAATAATTAGCTCCCCCATTATCTGAAATGGCTTTAGGTAGATTAGCTACAACATCTTCTCTAACTGTATAGAGATTAATACCTAAAGGCAAATAAAAATCTAAATCATAAGGCAAAAATATTTTGTGCGATTTGATAAAATTTAAAATTTTAGCAATACCACGTCTACTGATTATCATAGAGTGTGCGCCATATCTAGAACCTATCTTTCTAAAAACAGGATTAATATCCTTCTTTAAAGCATAATCATTTTTCTTTACAGGATTGAAATTAGGCCTTCTTGCGTCAGCAGAACAACCAGTATATTCACCATTTCCATTACGAAAATCTCTATCGGTGAACAAAACATCCCAATTATTTTTCCCAACAGCTTTATTCAATTGATCAATAAGGTCGGGAATTATTGTTGGATCTCTAATAACTTCAATATCATCTTCCATCACCCAAATTGTTTTGTAACCTGAATCATAAGCATCCTGAAGTATCGATAGATGGCTTAAACAAATACCGATTGTTCCTCGAGCAAAACAATGTACAAAATATGCCTGACCGAAATTTTCAACTAAATTATGCGTAGGCTTAAGATCGGGTGTAAGGTAACTTGTTGCCATAAATCCACCCTGCATTCCGGGTTCAAATTTAAGTCCAACATCATTAATATCCTCCAAAGTTAGTTCCCAACCATTAACGGCAGAAAATCGATATGGATAGATTCCATAAGGATGTAACTGATCGATACACTTTTGGAATTTTTCTGGTCTTTGATCTAGATTTATTAGATAGATGAAATCAATATTGCGCATTTTATGAATATTTGATTTATTCTCTATTTTTTTGAAGTGATCCTCTAATTTAGCTTGCAGAACTGAATTAAATATCGAGAATGCAACAAAGAGGGATAGAAAAAGTCTTTTCATTTTACACCTGTTTATGTTTTTAATCTTTTTTATACAATTTGTCATTTATAAAATTTCAATTTTGTTATAAAACTGATTTTTCATTTTTTAATTACAAACCAAATATCACCTTGGAAATTAACTTTGTGATTTTGCTTTTTGAAATATTCCTGCACCACCCTTTTTAGATACGGTTCTTCTGCTAAATTTCCACAGAATAAAGTTTTAGACGGGGCTTTCGAAAACAAGCTTCCTATATCGTTTACAAAATTATGTCTTATATAAGTAAGATCTAAGAAAACATGTGTTTTTGAGGAGTTATCTTTTCCGAATAAAAAGCTGGTACAATCCCAATGATTTATAGGTATTATTTTATCTCGATTGAGTAAAAGTGGATCAGAGGAAAAAATCTTCAAATGATCATCTGATTTTTCATTACCATAAGCACCCCATTTATCTTGTACATACAATTTTGACAAATGAGAACCCGCACCGATTAATTGAAAAGGTCTTAATCCTAAAACTGCTCCTTTGCAAATGAGAGAATCATTTTTCTTTGTATTTTTTTTAATTACCAACAACAGATTATTTAATGAGGTCGTTGGAAACTTTGTAGCTTGTAGATTAGAGAAAGTATTTTTATTTTTTCTTATACTTTCTTGGACCTTATATATTTTATTGGCCCAGAAATCAAAAAAAGCTTTATCTCGTGAAAAGCTCTTACTTTTTATTTCTTTTTCTTTTTCTATTAAAAACTTTTCATTTATTTGTTCCCACTCATCTATGAATAATATTGGAAGATCCGCATATAAATCATCTAGCTCGCAATGTTTAACGATAGGAATGCAATTTAATAGCAAGGCTTCCCATAATCTGACTGTGTCCATTCCAATACCTCGAGGCGCTAATGTAAAAGTACAGCTAGCTAATTCCTCAAAGTATTGTGTTTTTGGAATAACTTTATGTTTTCCACCTATGATCCTACTTAAACAATAAGGCTTGTCTTGAAATAATTTTGCTACATCTGTTCGTGACGGGTCAGTTTTTAAAGTCATATTTAAATATAACAAAAATTGTTTACTGTCATTTTTTTGCATTGACATATCTACAAGATTTTTATGACAATTCACCGACCAACGATCGTAAAGGCTTCCCCAATATATTAAATTTTGACCAAGAGGAATCTGAAAAGCTTTTGGATGCCTTGAGAGCATCATATTTTTTCCAAACCAAGCAGCTACTTTAGAGTCATATAAAAGAGTTCTTGTAGCTTCCACTGGTGGTGGCCATCCATTTTTTTCGTTATAGTCAAATACGCCAGGTTCTGGATGCCATCCTGAAGTACTTATTGATATTAAAATATAAGGATATTTGATTTTAGGATGAACATATTTAGTAAACCAAGGAATATACCAATCATCCAAGTAAATAATGTCACCTTTTTTAACAATAGAAGGATCAAAATATTCTGTAGACTGATCCACTTTATGATCAGCGATACTTCTATAGGTCATATCACTCACTAAAGGGTAATCACCTGGATGGTCTTTAATGTGCTTGCATATAGAAGAGAAAACGTGCTGAGGCGTCTTCATCGGTTCGGTATAAGCTTTTGTAAACATAACAGCGTTCACCGAGAGAATTAACAGGGCTTTTTTTAACATAATATTTATTTATCTCTTTGTTGGATTTATAATAAAAACAACTTTGTAATGGATCTATACCACGTTAGGCATAATATGCTTGCTCTTCTTGAACAAATTCCAATGAATAATTTTAATCGTTCTCAAACCATTGTCTTAATAGTTTTATCGAATTTTGAATAATCCAAAAAAACAATAGCTTGAGGTGAAATTTTTGTAAAGTAATCTAAAAAGCCTACGTTTTGTTTTTTTGACTCGTGGTATAGTGTCAAAAAAACTAAACTGGAGTTGAAAGCTAAGAAATAATAGAATTCTAATATTCATTCTGATAAATTATCCAAATATATATATTGCTCTCTATTTTTTCCAATTTAAGAATTATGTCTTTAAACAACATTGAACCTCATTCTGAAAGTTGGAAAAAAATTCTTCGTCAAAATTTCACTCGTTTAGATATTCTTACAGATTTTTTAGAGTTGAATGAAGAACAAAAAAACTCTTTAATTGATAAACCACATTTTTCCCTTAATATTCCTCTTAGGCTAGCCCAAAAAATAAAAAAGGGTACCTTGGACGATCCTATTTTTAGACAGTTTGTACCTCTAAAAGAAGAATCTTCTATACGAGATGATTTTTTTTCTGATCCAGTCGGAGATGCACAATTTTGTCGGGAATCAAAACTACTACATAAATATGAAGGACGAGTTCTTCTGGTTTGTACGAGCGCTTGTGCGATGCATTGTCGCTATTGCTTTCGTCAAAATTTTGATTACGATAATCAAGATAGAACTTTTAAATCAGAATTAAATATTATAGCTAATGATTCTACAATACGTGAAGTAATTTTAAGTGGTGGGGACCCTTTATCCTTATCTAATGAAATACTCAAACCTCTGTTAACGAAATTAAATGATATTCCTCATATTAAAAGAATTCGCTTTCATACCCGTTTCCCAATAGGGATACCCGAAAGAATCGATGCCAATTTTTTATCAATTTTGGAAAATCTGCAAAAGCAAATTTGGTTTGTGATCCATGTCAACCATCCCCAAGAATTAGATTTAGACATATTTTTCTATTTAAAAAAATTACAATTAATAGGATGCATTCTTTTAAATCAATCAGTACTTCTAAAGAATGTAAATGACAATCCCGACACTCTAAAGGAATTATGTGAGGTATTGGTAGATCAAGGGATTTTGCCCTACTATATTCACCAATTAGATCGTGTTAAAGGAACTTCTCATTTTGAAGTTTCTGAAGAATATGGACGTGAACTTTTAAAACAAATCAGTCGATCACTTCCTGGATATGCTGTTCCTAAATATGTTAAAGAGATCATCGGAGAGTCATATAAAACTTCATTATTCTAGTGGTAAAAAATAAATATTTCGGTTAGTCTTCGACTGATTTTTTTTGATCGAATAAACTTAGCTTCTTTATCATTGGGTATGAAAATATGCATGAACCAAAACATTTAGAATAATTCTTTAAGAATACTTTTTTATCAAATCAAATAACAAAACAACATTTTATTAGGATGGAGTATGAGTACAAAAGTTAAAATTATTGTATTTTTTTTAATGTTTACTTTTTTTTCTTCTTTGGATGCACGGCAATGTTTACATTTTAAACGCTATAAGAAGTCAAAAATAACTCATTATGCAGTTCTTTCAGAACGTTGCACTGGAAGCAATTATATCGACAATTTAATTAAATTAAATTTTGAGTGCCCAGAAGGTGTGTACGCTTTTAAGCACTTTCCACCTTGGTTTCAACTTCCTGCCGAATCTTATCAAGGCCCTGCTGAATTTTATAGCCTTACAGGCTTTGACAACTATCTTTTTATTATTATTTTTAGAAGTCCTTATGATTGGTCTCGTAGCTTTCATAAAAACCCATGGCATTGTCACAATTCTTTAAAACACTTAGCATTTTCAGACTTTATTAGAACTAAATGGGATTACACCTTTGACAAAGGTATGAAAGGACAATTTGCTTACAATAATCTAGTTGATAAAAATCCTCTAAATGGAGAATTGTTTAAGAATATCTTCGAATTACGATCAGCAAAAATAAAAACAATGTTAATGCTTGGAGAGAGGGCTAAAAACGTTTATTTTATTAATTATGAAGCAGTAAGAGATCATCCTAAAGAAGTCAAAGAAGAAATTCAGAAAATATACAAACTAATTCCTAAAGAAGGATTTAAAGAAGTTGAATATTATAAAGGAATGGCTAATAAGGGTGTTTATGTTGAGAAAAAATATCCGCCCATTAATCCTGAAGATTTGATATATATCAATTCACAACTAGATGTCGAATTAGAAAGAATTATTGGATATGAACTTATTCATGATGCTGAAAAAATAGATTAAATCTACATATATATCATAAAAACATCAGTCATCCTTTACTCATTCGAGAAAAGGATGACTGATATTCCTTTATCACTTTTAGCCTTACATCTTATCTACAACAGGAACACCTAATATCTCTAGACCTTGCTTTAATACAAGAGCTGTCGCTTCACATAATAACAACCTTTTATCCTGCTCCGCAACACCCTCAACACGGCAATCGCGAAAAAATGCGTTGAATTTTTCCGCCAATGTAAATAAATAGTCCGTTAATCTATTGGGAATAAGCTCCTCGGCAACTTGATTCAATGTTTCACTAAACTGCATAATTTGTAATCCTAAAGCCACCTCTGATGGATGCTCCAATTTAATATGTGTCTTATCCATAATTGACTTTGGATCAATCTTTACTTTTCGTTTTATTCCAGCAACTCTGACATATGCATACATCAAAAATGCAGCTGTATTACCTTCAAAACGCAACATACGATCATAGCTAAATACATAATCTCCAATTCGATGAGCTGAAAGATCGGCATACTTTACAGCGCCAATTCCCAAAGCTTTTGCAAGATGCTTTCTTTCCTTTAAATCCATTTCAGGATCTCTTTCCTGCAATATTTTATCTGCTTGATCAATAGCAGTAAGGAGTAAATCAATAAGTTTTTCTGTTTCACCAGATCGTGTTTTAAATTTTTTTCCGTCGGGTCCCAATACCAATCCAAAAGGAACGTGATCTGCCCTTACCTTTATTGGATCGAGCCATCCAGCTTTTTCAGCCGCTTTGAAAATCATTTGAAAATGGGTGCTTTGTCCTGAATCGGTCACACAAATGATCCGATCTGCCCTTTCTTCAAAAATCCGTTGATGAATGGCTGCCATATCGGTTGTGTCATAATTGTAGCCCCCATCGGATTTCTGTATCATTAAGGGAAGTGTTTCACCTTCTCTATTTTGAAACCCATCTAAGAATATACATTTCGCCCCATCAGAAATTTGTACCATACCTTTGCTTTCTAATTCAGAAACGATCTTGGATAACATGGGATTATAAAAGGATTCCCCTCTTTCTGTGATTTTAACATCAAGCAAATTATAAATTTCTTGATATGCCTTACGAGAGATATCACAAATAATTTCCCAAATTTTACGAGCCTCCGGATCTCCTTTTTGTAAAGCTACGACCTCTAACTGAGATACTTTTTTAAAATTTTGATCCTCATCGAATCGTTTTTTAGAGGCTTTATACCATGACATCAATTGAGGTAAATCAGTTTGCTGTTGTCCAGATATGACGTTTGGGGCTTCTAATTTTATATAGGCGATGAGCATCCCAAAAGCTGTTCCCCAATCTCCAACATGATTCAAACGTAATACATCATAACCTAAAAATTCAAATAAGCGGCTAAGGCTATCCCCAATAATGGTAGAACGCAAATGGCCGACATGCATCTCTTTGGCCACATTAGGAGATGAAAAATCGATAACGACTTTTTTTTGCGGGGCAATGCGGTCGATATCTAAATGTGGATCTCGCAATAAATGATCTACTCTATTTGAGAGATAGGCGGGAGTTAATGTCACATTAATAAAACCGGGTCCGGCAATCTCCAATTTCTCAATCATTTCATCGTTATTGTCAACATTCGCAATTATTTTTTCAGCAATTTGGCGTGGATTTAATTTGAGGGGTTTAGTCAGTTTCATTGCTGAATTACATTGATAATGACCAAACTTATCGTTTGTGCTTACAGTAACCTCAACAGGAACAGAGCCTTCGGCTTTTTCTAATTCTGGAAACGCTTTGACAATGGCTTGATGGAATTTATCAAAGAGTATTTGGATAATATTTTTCATAATTATTTCTCAAAAAATTTAAATATATTAAATATCGAAACTCGGGTTTTGACGAATTATAACAAGAGAGTGATTAAAAGCCCAACTTCCAGAATAGTCAGTCAGTAATAGCCTAACAAATATCTAAAAAATCATTGCGAATAAAAATCCAATAATCGAAGTTTTTTTGTTAGGTATTTTTCAAAGAATTAAAAAAAACCAACTTTTTCCCGAGTTTAAAAACTCCAAGATTAGCAAACCTTTTTACTGAATGAGTTGTACCTGGTGGCTTCATTTGAACCGCAATAGAAAGCCGAAGCGTATCAGCCAATAGAGACTGTGCGGTTGGACTTATTCTACGATTAGTTTCTATCATGATGTAATAGAAGACTACTTTTTTTATAGAATACAAGTAGGAATAATAAAAATTTTTCAATTCTTTGTTTCCTAAATCAACATATTGACTTAACACGTCGTCCAATTTGTGAGGTTCTCTCATATTTTTCACAGCAAAGCTATCTGCCCTCACCTCATTTTCTGCATATTCATGATGTGAAAGCGATCGAAATAGACTGATCATATTTGCAAATTCTTTTACATAACTTGACGTAAAATTACTTTCCAATAACCAACTCATGTGTGATTGAACTGCAAGTCCAACTAATTCAAACAAGTATCTATTACATTTGTGGGGCTTGTTGATTTTAGGACGAAAAATAATATCAAGTAATAAGATTGAAACTGGCAATGGAAGCTGTATAAGTAAGTAAGAAGCCGTTATTGTTGCAGCTTTTCTTGAAATAAGAGATCCGTATTCTTTATCACGATTTACTAGATGTCCAAGTTGCCTTAATAAATTAAACTCTGCTTGTGCATTAAAATTATTCAATGTGCCTTTAGCTAATACAATCACCCTTACACTGTAAATTGAATCACCAATCTTTATTGCTTTTATGTATGCCTTACAAGGTGCCGTGGGGTTTTTATTCTTTAGTAATTTAATAAGCATATCCTCTTGTCCAATTCTTTTGAGGGCAATACTTATTCTTTCTTTCGCAAAAGTTTGCTCTTGTTCATTTAATTCTTCAAAGTCATTTGTAGATCGAGGGCTTTTTTTAAACTTTTTTAATGAAATAACAATAGCTGTCGTAGTAATAAGACTTGCCATAATCATTTTATTAGTATTAAAGGGTTCTGTTTTAGGGCAGAATTCGTTCCCCAAAGATTCAGTAAAGATCATAGGACAAATTCTTTGAGTAACTGCATATACACTTGCAGATGCTAATGCGATAGGGTGGCGCAAGAATGATTTTTTTAAACTTTTATAATATTCTCCTAAAATATGACAGGAACGTTTTTTTATTTTTTCGAAAGCTGTCATCTTGCGCGGTAGTTCTCTAAAATACCAATATTTTAGGGATTTTTTTGAAGGGTCTTCGTAGTAAATACAGGAGGGGTTTGAGATCTTCTTTAATCTATTTAGGAGTGGGTCAATATCTTTATTAATCAATTTAGAAAAAAAATGATAATCTTCAATAACTTGTTTGAAATTTATTATGAGTTTAGCGAATTCTTTATAACTTTCATTTAATAATGCTTCCACTGCTGGGTCTGCGGTATAAGAATAATGAGAAAAAAGGGCATTAGACCTAGATAAGATAACCTCAAGATCTCTTACCGGTTTGCTTAATACTGTAGGATGTTTGCTCAATATGTTATCCGAAGCAATTTTCTCAATTAACTCTATTATTTCCTGAATTTTATTATTTGTTACATTTATGGTTTGATGTATTTTAGCTGCTTCTGGAGGTAAATGGAAAGAGTTCCAGGTATTCAAATATGTTGATATCATTTTAATGTTTCATCCTTAATCGTGGCAAAATATTATAAGTAGCTAAGAATGATATCAAAGTTGTGACATAAACGTACAGTAGCATTTCTGACTGTTGTACAAAAAAAATATTTTTATTACTATCATCTGAAAATTTAATTGAATCCTGAAGTGGGTGTGAAAAAGGAGAAGTAGCTCCAATATGAAAGATTACGGTAAGAATGTAGTTACCTATTTCTTTGGAGACGAACTCGGTAATTGATTCTCCTATATTATCTTATTTTGACAGCACTGAAACAATACCCAAAACTTTTAGGATGGGAAACGAATGGGCTGCAACCTTTTGCCGATGCTATGTTTCAATTTAAATTCAGCAACTTCGTCGGCGATGATATTCGTTGGTTTGTGCTCTTTGTCAGCTCGCTCAAAAATAAGTGACAATGTATCGTAGATATGATTAACTCTATCACGTGCTGTTTTCGGATCATATCCTTTAGGATCAAATTCAACAGAAGCATTGATAATCCCACCTGCATTAATCACATAATCAGGAGCATATAAAATCCCCCGTTTCATGAGTTCCATCCCATTTTTGGGATCCGCTAATTGATTGTTAGCAGCACCTGCAATGGCTTTACAATGCAATTTTGGTATTGCTTCATCGTTGATTATGCCACCTAAAGCGCATGGAGACAATATATCACAACGTATATCAATGAAATCTTTCGGGTCAACGACTTGTGCACCATAAAGAATAGATTGTTCGTGAACTAACTTTGCGTCTTTATCACATATTATCAGATAGGCACCTTCCCAAAATAAAATATTCGCCAATTTGCTACCAACGCTGCCCAATCCTTGAATGGCAATAATTTTTTTTCCCAAGCACTCGGAATTCCATAATTTTTTAGCAACAGCACGAATCCCTCGATAAATTCCCCAAGCTGTAAAACGACTTGGATCACCGCTACTTTCATCAATAGGCAGAGCTCCAACAAAGGGAGTTTTTTTTCGAATAATGGCCATATCATCTGGTGTTGACCCAACATCCTCTGCTGCTATAAATTGGCCCTTTAAAGAATTGAGAACTTCACCAAAACTAAGAAGCAATTCCTTTGTTTTTTGTGTTTTGGGATTTGCAATGATAACTGCTTTGCCGCCCCCAAGTCCATTTTCTGCCAATGCCGATTTATAAGTCATTGCTTTGCCGAGCTTTAAAGCATCTTCAAAAGCATCTTGTGGAGAGTTATATGGATAAATTCTTGTACCACCCATTGCAGGTCCTAAAGAGGTGTTATGTATTGCAATAAAACAATGTAATCCTGATTTAGTATCTTGAGCTTCAATGACTTTTTCGAAATTTGGTACAATAATTTCTTTGATATTTAGCACATTGTCTCCTTTAAATGCCTACTGTCTTCAACTTCCTTAAAAATGTCTTGAAGGATAATGGATTTAACAGTTAATCTTATACCACAGTATTTTTATTCTATTTTTAAATCTTAGAGCTTGTCTCTAAATTAATACGAATACTTTTAACACACGTTTTGGATCAAAGCTATAAGCTTTTTTTGACTATAGTTCACTCACTATTGCATGTAAAATCTTCTGACTTGGTTCAAACTAGTATTACAAGTCTCATTTCTATTAATTTAGTTATTTGTTCTTAAACCCGGTAGAGGTTGCAATGGCAAAGATTGTCATAACAGATGAGCAAAAAAAAGTGTTAGAAAATTTTCTTGAAGAAAATCGTCCGGCTGAATTAATTAACACCTATTTATGCTTTATTGAAGAGAAATTCAATCTTCAACCGGTAATTTTTCCAAAAGAAAAAACGATCTATCAAAGTGCTGAAGATACCGTTCGTATCATGGAAAAAGAAGATAAAATTTGGCATGAAACAGAAATTAAAATTAATTTCGGCCATTCCAGCGTTAATGACGAAACAAAAAAGATCTATATTTGTCCCTTCACAGGTAAGGTTTTTGGCGATAATACAAACCCGAATCCACAAGATGCTATCTATGATTGGGTATCTAAATGCCCAGAGAATACAGAACGCGTTGGTGGCTTGAGAGTTAAACGCTTTTTCGTCTCTGAAGATCCAGATGTTATTAAAAGCTACATCGACAAAACAAAAACACGTAAAGAATCAATCAAAAAAGTTGTTTACTCATCTGTGTTAAGTGGAAAATTATTCAATAGCAAAGAATCTGTTATCGATGATTTCAAGCGCAACTACCTCAAGAAACTTTCATTAGTTGAAGTTCAAAATCAAAATAAATTCCAAATCGAAGAACACTTTTTGGCATTTATTCAGAAACAACTCGCTGAAGATAAAATCACTTCCTTCGTCGAAGCTCTAGCTGATTGTGAAGAATTTCTCCCCTACGTTGAACGTTGGGTAGAAGCAGAAGATTAAAAGCCTGAAGATGGAGCAATTCGTTACCCACTCAGCAGCTGAAACAATGGAATGGGGTCGCCAATTAGGCTTAAAATTGCCTCTACATTCAATTGTTTGCCTATTCGGAGATTTGGCTGCTGGCAAAACGACATTGATCAAAGGCCTTGTTGCTGGCGCTGCAAACATCGACCCATCCGAAGTACAAAGCCCAACATTCACCTATCTTCATATATACAACGGTGATAAAAAAGTATTCCACTTCGATCTCTATCGCTTGCGAGATGTCGATGAGTTTCTAGGAATGGGTTTTGATGAGTATTTTGAATCTGGCGGGATCTGTTGTATTGAATGGTCGGAGCGAATAGCTTCCCACTTGCCTGCAAATAGCATTCATATCACATTGTCTCATGAAGGACTGGATAAGAGAAAAATTACCGTAAGGGATTCGAATGAAACAATCTTCTAAAGCTAGATTTATCAAAACAGCGATATTACCTAAGGACTACCCGGTCATTAGAAATAACGGTGGTAACTTGCTTCCCGAAGTCGCTG
This sequence comes from Parachlamydiaceae bacterium, assembly GCA_013816265.1. GTDB lineage: Bacteria > Chlamydiota > Chlamydiia > Chlamydiales > Parachlamydiaceae > JACDES01. The sequence goes on from JACDES010000028.1 coordinate 29,655, forward strand.
TGGCTGGTCGTTCTAATGTAGGGAAATCGAGCCTACTCAACAACTTATTCCAAGTAAAAAATTTAGTTAAAACCTCATCGGTTCCCGGAAAAACGCAAGCATTAAATTTTTTTACTTTTAATGACAACATCGCCTTTACAGATCTACCTGGATATGGTTATGCAAGTGCTCCCATTCACGTAAAAAAAGAATGGGGACCAATGATGAAAAAATATTTAGAAAATCGAGAAACACTCAGACTCATTTTGCTATTACTAGATATTCGCAGAATACCGAATGAAGAAGACAAGCTTTTCATCGAATGGGCAGCATATCATCAAAAGGCTTTAATTATTATTCTGACAAAAACCGATAAACTTAATCAAAGTGAAAAAGCATTAAACACAAAAAAAATAATCGACGAACTCCAAATCGAAAATTTGCATTTCGTCCATTACTCTGTTCCAAAAGACAGAGGACGTAAAGAGCTTCTAGATATGATTCACGATGCTTTGGAAGACGAAGCACTCAGCGATGAAGAATTAGAATAAATAAAATATTAAAAGGAGATTAGCCATGAATGAAAAAGTATTAAAAGCTTTAAACGAGCAAATCAAACACGAATTTTTCTCTTCGTTTCTCTATTTAGCTATAGCATCCTATTTGGAAAATATTCCTTTAGATGGCTTTGGAAAATGGTTTCGTAAGCAAGCTCAAGAAGAACATGAACATGCAATGAAAATTTTCAATTACATCATAGATCGTAACTGCATGGTTGAACTTCAAGCTATTGAGAAACCACCGGCAAAATTTAAATCTATCCAAGATGTATTTGAACAATCTCTTGCTCACGAACAAAAAGTGACTAAGTGGATCCATCAGATTTACGAACTTGCATTGAAAGAAAAAGATCACGGAACAGCTGTCTTTTTACAATGGTTCATCACAGAACAAGTTGAAGAAGAGAAAAATGCTAACGACAACCTCGATCAAATCAAGTTGAATGGCGATGACAAAGCCGGTCTATTTGTTTTGGATCAAGATTTTGCTAGAAAAGCGACCTAATACAACTTTTGGAGTGCGGTCGTAAGCAATTACAGATTGACCTTTTTTCTTTTGAGCCCCCTGTGTTAGGCCTGAAGGGCCAGTATGAAATAGCCCAGGTCGCAGCGAAGCGGAGGCCCAATGGCATTCGGTTAAGAAACCATGTGCCTTTTGGTTATGTGTTAAGGGAGGTGCTAAAAAAGCATGATTTTTTAGATATGCTTATTTTTAGTTACTTATAAAAACGAACCTTCCTTAACCGAATGCCATTGAGCGGAGGCCTGGGTAAAAATAAAAAAGTAATCGAGTCCTGAAAGGACGGCATAATCAAACACTTATCATATGCCGTCCCTTCAGGACTCGATACATTGTTTGCATTTACCCAGGCCTCCGCTCAATGGCATTCGGTTAAGAAACCATGTGCCTTTTGGTTATGTGTTAAGGGAGGTGCTAAAAAAGCATGATTTTTTAGATATGCTTATTTTTAGTTACTTATAAAAACGAACCTTCCTTAACCGAATG
>JACDES010000128.1 GCA_013816265.1 Parachlamydiaceae bacterium
ATATCGTCGCATATTTGAGTCGCCCTACACGGGCTCTATTTATTTTTCTATTTACCCGGAGTTCCTTACGTCACTCCGGGCTTTGAACAGACGCTCTACCGAGCTAACGAAGTGAATTCTAGATTTAGTTCAATTTTTTCTTAGCCTCCTTGCGACCGCTTTTAGATTGCACGCATTTTTATACAGAATACTCTGAGGCAAGCGAAGATCGCGCCTTTGTTGCCTCATAGTATTCTACATACCGATGCGTGCAATCTAAAAGCGGTTGCAAGCGAAACGCACTCCAAAAGGATTCGCCTTCATTTATTGAAGCTTTTTCTTATGTTGGCATTGGGCTTTGAACAGGCGCTCTCCGAGCTAACGAAGAGTCGCTAGACGATGATACTATTCGTCTGCAGTATTAATGTCTGCCTTCTTTTCACCCTCTTCCGGAGGCATTACATCAGTAATAGCTCCACGCAGGAACTCTAATTTTGTTCCATCATACATTTTTAAAATCACTGTCGTATCACTGACGCGCACTACATTCCCAATAATTCCCATCGCTACAACACGATCACCCTTCTTCAAGCTGTCACGTTGTTGTTCCAAGGCTTTACGTCTCTTTTGTTCAGGTCTCCATAAGATCAAATAAAAAAAGACGATAAAAATACCAAGCATTATTAGTGTCTGCCAAAACCCTTGATCTGACGGTGGAGCTGACTCTTCTGCTTGTGCTAATAATTGTCCGTTAACTGCAAAAAAAATAGCAGTAAAAAGAATATTCAAACGTGTTTTCATGGGATTCTCCATTAATAAAATTTAAAAAAACTCAAAATTTTGTTCGAATTGAAAATTCAGGTTTATACCATTTCATCTGATTAATTAGTAAATAAAACAATTCCTAAATAGGATAGACCCGACATATTTTTTCGTATAAATCTGATACGGTATTTTCTTGAATGGCTTTTCGCAAGCGTCGCATCAAATCGAGATAAAAAGCCAGATTATGCAGCGTTATCAATGTCAACCCTGTTATTTCATCTACATTAATCAAATGTCTAAGATAGGCTTTTGAAAATTGAGAGGTGTAACATTCAATTTCTGGATCAAGAGGTGAAAAATCATCCGCAAATCGACCTGCCTTAATTTGCATTTTACCGGCCCATGTAAAGGCTGTTCCATTGCGAGCATTACGAGTAGGCATTACGCAGTCAAACATGTCAATTCCACGCATCACAGCTTCTACTATATTTCGCGGTGTTCCAACCCCCATTAAATACCTTGGTTTATGGACCGGAAGATAAGGCTCGGTCAACTCGATCATATTATTCATGATCTCAGCAGGTTCTCCAACAGATAGCCCCCCTAAAGCATAACCTTCAAAATCTATTTGACTCAAACATTTAGCCGATTCTTGTCTCAATTCTGGATACATCCCGCCTTGCACAATTCCAAATAAATTCTGATGTGATTGCAAATCAAAATCTCTACATTGCTTTGCCCAACGATGGGTGCGGTCCCATGCTTTTTCAGCATTTTCATATGTACAGGGATATGCAGAACACTCATCAAAAACCATTACGATATCGGATCCAATTGTTTTTTGAATTTGCATGCTTTCATTTGGTCCAAGGAAGTGTTTTGATCCATCGATATGTGATTGAAAAAAGACCCCTTCTTCAGTGATCTTATTTAAAGCTGACAAGGAAAAGACTTGATATCCTCCTGAGTCTGTTAATATGGGTCGAGGCCAATTAGCAAATTTATGTAATCCACCGGCCTTTTTTATAACATCCATTCCGGGACGGAGCATGAGATGGTAGGTGTTTCCAAGAATAATTTGAGCATCGATATCGATCAGCTGTTGTGGTGTTAATGTCTTTACGACACCCCGTGTTCCGACGGGCATGAACACAGGCGTTTCAATTGTTCCATGGGCAGTTTCGATTGTTCCAAGCCTCGCTTTGCTCGAAGAATCTGTCTTTAGTAAATTAAAATTGAACGATGGCATAATGATAATTACTCTATATATTTTAAAACGGCTATATTTTCGACATGCACAGTTTGAGGAAATTGATCTACTGGCTGAACTTCTAGCAATTGATATCCTCCTCGAATGAGCTCTTCAAGATTAACTGCTTGGGAGGCAGGATTGCAAGAAATATATAGCAATTTAGGGGCCTTGAGTTCTAATAGATGCTGGATTGCTTTTGCATCTAGTCCAACTCGTGGAGGATCGACCATGACGACATCGGGTCTTTTATTACCCCATGCAATAAGCTGTCCTAAAGTTTTACCTACATCGCCTTCAATAATATTGATATTTTCAAGACCATTGAGTTTCACGTTCTCACGAGCATCCACGACTGATTCAGGATTTAGTTCGATACCAATCACTTCTTTTGCTCTTCTTGCAGCACAAATACCAAGCGTTCCTGTCCCGCAATATAAATCATATACAATCGCCTGTGGTGGGATCTCTAGCATTTGAAAGGCTCTGGAATAAAGTCGTTCTGCTTGTTTTGTGTTAGGCTGAAAGAAGGCCGAAGGGCTTATTTTAAAAGTGAGGTCATAAGAAGGTTCATCGAGCTTCTCTTGAATATGCAAGACTTCACGAATATGATCGGGTCCATAAAGGACCATTTCGAAAAATTGGGTAGGAGTCCCTTTTAATATTTGTTGAATCCTTAAAAATATTGAAAGCTTCCCATTTGGATCCTTCGGTTCGATCGCATGGCGGACAGCTTCCTTAAAGGAATCTAGTTGATGCCTTGTCAGGGCGAAGTCGGGATTACCTGATACCGTGAGCATCACAAGGCGATCACCGGTCCGTATTCCTTCACGAACGATAAGAGTTCGGAGTGAGCCAACATTTTTACCCATATGGTAGGCATCAATTTTGGATTGTTCCCACCAGGAACGTACAGTTTTAACGACGTCAGCGAACCAGGGATTAACAAGGTGACATTCTTGAAGGTTGAATACGCGCCCTTTGCTTCCTAAAAGGATTAGCCCCAAATATCTATCACCGGCTAGGTTGCTGGAAAAGCTGAATTCCATTTTATTTCGATATTGTAATGGGGGTAAGCTAGGGATAATTTGATGGACGATCACTTGATCATTTAGATGAGGGAGGAAGGATTTTATGACAGATTTCTGTTTCAATTCAAGTTGATCTTCATAGGAAAGGTTCTGCCAACGACATCCACCGCAGCTAGCAAAATGGATACAAACAGGGGGAACTCGGTTAGGGGCGGGGGTTATAATTTCATCTAATCGACCTTGAAAGACACCTTTTTCTTTTCTTAATAAGAAAGCCCTGACTTTATCTCCGGGTAAAGTAAATGGTATTTCGACAGTGGATGTTTTACCCTCTGGATTGGTTGTACATGCAATTCCATACCCTTCTTTTGAAAGAGATGAGACTTCAACTTCGACTAATTTTAGTTGTTTGTGTGGTGCCATGAAGGTATTGTTACATAAAAGTGATGAAAATTACAATCTAATGATTGAGGTATTTGAAGAAAAGAAAAAGGGGGCATTAAGCCCCCTTTTTATATCAGCAAAGATAAAGATCCGTTAGGAACTTTATTTATGCGATCAATAGACTATCTTCTGAAGCTAGCAGTAGCAGATTTAGCTTTTGGCTTCGCTTTGATTGTAGCTTTTGCTTTTGCATGGGGAGCTGGTTTCGCTTTTGGAGCAGCTTTTTTCGCAGCAGGCTTATGTTTCGCAGCAGCTTTAGCAGGTTTTCTAGTACCTTTGTTTTTCTTTTCAGAAGCGATAGATTCTTTTCTATAACCTTTAGCTACTTTTTCTAATTTAACAGTTCCAGTACGAACGCGTTGAGCAGCGGCTTTATTACCACCATCAGCTTTTTCTAAATCTGCTGTAATATTAGCTAATAAATCTCTCATTCCTTTAAAAGTATGACTTAATGACATAATAGGACTCCTCCATTTAGAGTTTGATTTTCTTTACATATAACAAATATGAAGTTTTGGATATATTGTGCAACACATTTTTTCACTATTTTGATTTTTTTTTATTTTTTGTGAAAAATTGGGTTCATTTTTATGGGGGGCTCCCGACAATTTTATGCTGTCCAGAAGGTATTCAAAATTAGATTTTAGCTTAATTCGCTTCAAAAAATATTGGCAAAAGCCTAAACTATTGTTAATCGTTTCTAAAATGGAGATTTATGAAGTTCGGTATCGCTTTTTTGCAATTTTGCATTTCAACATGTCTATTTTATTGCCAAGAACTGGATTGTTTAACAAAAATGGATGGATACCAGCAAGCAGAGCGTCTTTTTGATGAAAAACTCTACGATGATGCCTCACATATATATGAGAGATGCATTAAAAAACCAACAACTTCCGATTTTGAATCAAAAGATTCTATTATCCTAAAATTGGCCGATTGTTATCTCAAATTAGGTAAAAATCAGGAAACAATTGAATTATTGACTTCTAACCGGCTGGAATCATCCGAAAACAATGCCGAAAAAAATTTCCGATTGGCGGTAGCCTATAGACAAATTGGTCAATATCAAAATGCCCTTTCATTATTAACTTCACCCATTTTCAATGAAAATAACGTTTTAAAAGATGAAATAAATTTAGAAATCGGAATCAATTCATTTTATTTGAATAATCCTTCCACACTCACCTTGCAGTCTATAAAATGGGATCAAGCAAAACCCGAACTCTATTATCTCGCGCAAATATATTTGGCTCGCCAAGGATTAAAGAATGGTAATTTAACCTCAATTCAACAAGACTTAGATTCTTTGCAAAAGAGAATCCCAAGAGAAAATCCTTTGAATTTTGAAATTGCCTATTTAAAAGGAATGGCCTCCTTTTTAGATCATGAATATGTTGCGGCCGCTACTCAATTCGAACAAGCGATTCCTACACATAATGCAGATAAATGTCCCTGGTATCAAGAGACCCTTTACCTACTAGGAAACTGTTATCTTAATCAAGCCGCAGATCTAGATCTTTCTAAAGAGGAAGTGAATCGATTAGCAAATAAAAGCCTTAATTTTCTTCAAGCCATTTTGCCATCGAAACATGATGAAAAATTTAATCTTACTTTAGCCGAACTCTATTTGCTTCAAACGCGCCGTTTGCAAAATTCAAATGCATATGAATCCTTAAATCAATTAATTAGCAATAAAGCTAATTTTCCAAGTCAAGAAGGGATTCACCAGGCATTGTTATTACAAATTGCAGCTTCTCCGACCTACGAGGAGCGGGAATATATCTATAAACAAATGGTGCAAAAAGACAAAGAAGGAAGTCCCTTTTACTCTCATGCATGGTATTTGAGAGGAATGAATCAATACGAAGAGGCTCTGAAATTATACTGCAATATAAAGCCCGAACTTAATATCAAATCAGACGCGCTTTTAGAGATGGCAGCCGATAGCTTTCATCATTCATCTCAACTATATAAACAATCAAACACTGCTAATGCCGATCAAGCCCTCAAACTCCAGGCGCTTGCTTATTTTCACCAAACCTCACCCACTAAAAAGAGGCAGGCATGGGATCTTCTGGTAAGTACAATTCAATCAAAAAAGAATGAAGTAAATTCAGGGGATGTAGAGTTTTATTATATTGCTGCTTTAATCGGAGCATCCCTTCTAAATAATAGTAACGATACAAATATAAAAAAAATCGAAGAGATCTTATTAGATGGATTAAAGCTAGAAACAGCAATTCGGGCTGATAAATTAAATCCTAAGTGGCAAGAAACAATATTAAAAACGCTAGGACTCCTCTACTTCCAACAATCTGAATTTTCCAAAGCGAAAGATCGCTGGGCTCAATTGTTATCACGATTTCCTCAATCCAATTTATGTAGTGAATCATTGTTTTGGATTGCAAAATGTGAGGAGCAACAAAAAGACTTTGTTTCAATGAAGGCTAGTTTGCAAAAAATTTATCTGAATGACCCGAAAAGTCCCTTTGCGCCCAGGGCTTATTTTAACTACTATTCAAATCGAGAATATATGAGAGGGAATCGTAAGGCTTTAAAACATCTCCAGGCAATGCCGAGTCTTTTTCCAGATCAACCGGTTTTGATTTCTGCATATTATTTGATCGGGCTTGACAATACAAAGGATCATTTGACCGATGAGGGCAAAGTGGTTCATCATAAAAATTTAACGGGTGCCATTGATGCATTTCAACTAAGCGAATCAACCTATGATAGTTTATTCAAAAGACAGCTCATTCCTGAAAACGAATTAGCCTATTTTACCCAAGTTCGTTATCGATCTAATTTAGAGCGGGCATTAGCAAATCTTGCAATTGCAAAAGAATCTGAGGGTGCTAAAAGGCATATTTATTTAGAATATGCAGCTGAGGTTTTTGGACAAATACAACAGGATTTTCATTCTAATAATCACTTGATGAAGAATTCATATCCGGAAATACTCGAAGAGAATGAATTTCATTTAGCACAAGTTTACTTAGAAAAAGGGCAAAAGGAAGAGGCTATTAAGATATTTGATCATATGTTAGATCATTATAAGGAAACCCCAGATGAAGACAGATATTATTTATATCGTCTATGGCTTGAAAAAGGGAAACTTGCCCAAAATGATCGATCTCCTGAAGAAGCATTACAATGTTTCAATAAAGCAGAAAACGTATACAAAAACTTAAGTCCTGATGAAAAACTTGAATTATGGATTCAGCAAAGCAGTTGTTATAAGGATAATAAGAACTATGACGATGCAATGCGTATATTATCCAAAGTAGTAAATGATGAAGCCATATCGGGTTTGCGTGTGAAGGCGATGTTTTTACGGGCAGAAATTTATGAATTGCAAGGGAAGCCCGAACTTGCTGTTAAACAACTCGAAGCCACCTCTAAGAAAGGTGGTGAATGGGGCCAAAAGGCTCGCGAAAAACTAACACAACAATATGAATACCGGTAAAAAATTATGTCGATTCTAGCAGATTTATTCCATTATGGTTCCAATTGGAATATTATTTTATTTGTCATTGCGCTCTGTTCAATTGTCAGTTTTACAATATTTATTGAACGACTTTTGCAGTTACGTAAATCTGAAATTGATACGAATCAATTTATTATCAGTTTGAGAAAAATAATTAAAGACGGAAACATCATCGATGCCATAGAAACCTGTGAAAATACGGGCGGAACGATTGCCAATATCGTCAAAGCAGGACTTACTAAACATAATCGTGGTAAGGAACAGATTGAAGGGGCAATGGAAATTTCGGGTCTTATCGAGATTGCACGTTTGGAAAAAAATGCTAAAATTTTATCCATCATTGCTCATATTGCCCCTTTAATAGGTTTATTAGGAACTGTATTAGGATTCATCCAAGCTTTCGCAGAGATGAGGATGAGTGGTCTTGTTGACATTTCAGCAACACGTTTGGGAGAAGCAATGGAATATGCTTTGGTGACGACGGCTGCAGGTTTAGTTGTCGCAATTCCTTCCGTTATTGCCTATAATTATATAGTGAGTCGTATTGAGGGTTTTGTGCTTGAAATGCAAACGACCTCAGCAGAAATTGTCGATTTATTAATTTGCCGTGAAATGGATTTGAATGAAATTTAAAACTAACTTAAAGACATCTGTTTCTCTTATCGATCTAACTCCCCTTGTGGATGTTATTTTTTTGCTGCTCATTTTTTTTATTGTGACTTCTGATGTCCTTCCCCTTAAATCACTGAATATTGAAAACCCAAAGTTGAGTCAAGATTCAGCGCCTTTAACAACGCAATTATTACTAGTAATGGATTCGCAACATGTGATTTATCTGGGATCGAAAAAGGAAATTGTGGATTTCGAATCGTTGAAGGATCATCTTGATCGGCATATTAATGATTTAGTTGCCCAAAATGGGGGTCATGAGCCGACGGTGGTATTGAGTGTAGATCGACGTGTAGACTATGGATTGTTTTTGAAACTGTTTTCGATTGCGCAGGGATGTTGTCCGAAGATCCGTTTAGCGTATCAGACGAATGAATAGCTCACTTGCTTGCCTCGTTATGTGTGGGGCTATTTAAAGAATTCAACGCAGAGACGGGGAGACAGTGAGACGCAGAGAGGCGAGCCCCTTTGGAGTGCGCGTGAGTTGCAGGTGTATTAACTTAGTCTCAAACGGTGAGATAAAGGTCTAACAATCTTTATCAAAACCTACCTATGCGGGTCCGTACCGGTATAGAAGTAATTACTCGAAC
>JACDES010000129.1 GCA_013816265.1 Parachlamydiaceae bacterium
TGGCACCGCCCGGTACGAGAAACACGTACGCCGGTAAATATGGGGAAATGACCCCATTGCGATAACGGGGAGGGCAGGCTAGGCCTGTTCCTTACCCGCTGAAAGTCCTCTTTCGCTTTGTTATGAATCGCCATACTTATCTACATTCCTAGATTTGACGCTTACTTCCAAAGGGCTTCGCCTTCCTTAAATTATTCTAACAATATATCTCGATTACGATTCTGACGACGCGAGTTGTTCTTCAATCGCAAAATTTTGCGATTGCTGAAGCACTCTTCTTTTTTGAATAAAATATATCGGAGCGACCAGCACAAGAGCACCGAATCCCAAATAGATTTGCTGAAATGTGGCTTGCGATAACAACCAAAATAATCCCATCAAAGCAACCACAGGAATCACTAATTTCATCGGACTTTTACCAAAAGTAATACCTGGATTGTTTTTCTTATAAAAAACAATCGTGGCTATACAAGTTGTTATATACTGAGTTAATCGAGCAATCACACTAATCATTACCAACTGCGTGAAATTACCTGAAAGAGCCACAACACTCGTTATGATTACTGAAATCACAATCGCAATCGAAGGAGATCCATACCGATTCTGTTCCGCAATCACTAATGGAACCATTTGATCCTCTGCCATCGCAGCACCGGCTCGCGGTGTAAAAAAACTACACGCAATATTAACTCCACCTATGGAGACTAGCATCGCAATTGTCACAATCCATTTTCCTGTTGTGCCAAGTAACTTCTCCGCGACATCAGCAATAGGTGTCGCACTACTCGCTAAATCAACTCCTAGAATTCCTGTCGTAACAAATTGAATAAAAAAATATAAAATTGCACAAAATGCAATTACTATCATGACCGCTTTTGGAATATTTTTAGTTGGATTCTTTAGCTCACCTGCTGTCGCCGGCAAGATTTCAAATCCACCAAATGTATAAAATAAAATCAACGATGCTGATCCAAAGGTGCCTACAGCATTTTCTTGTTCGCTGATAGCTATAAAATTGCTCTGCTTTATAAAAAATATTCCAATCAATGCCAACATAATAAGAGGGAGGATCTTGGCAATGGTAATGGCATTGCTCAGACCTTTGACAACTTGAATTCCTCGTATATTCAACAATCCCAATCCACCAATCATTGTCAGCAATATAATACTTCTCATTGGTTCAAATAGCGCAGGAGGCCATATTGCACTTAATGCTGTCACAAATGCAACAGCAAGCGATGCCCACGCAATACTTCCAACAACCCATCGCATCATTCCAATTTCAAATCCAATGAATTCACCAAAAGCTTCTTTTGCATAAATATAGGAGCCTCCATTACGAGTGAATAGCATCGAACATTGTGCAAAACACCATGCTATGGAAAGAACCAACAATGTGACAAATAAATAAACATAAATGGTTAAATTTCCTGCGTGTGCCATAATCTGACCAGGTAGCAGAAAAATTCCAGATCCAATGATTCCATTAATTCCTAAAAGGACGGTACTCCAAAAACCAAATTTATTACTTTCAGCTACCTGCATTTCGGAGCATCCTTAAAATCCTTGGCCTTGGAGACAAAAATTTGAAACAGTTTTAACATATTCACATCATGATCCAACATCCTTTCAGGATGCCATTGTACTGCCATAAAAAATGGGTGATCTTTCTTCTCTATTCCTTCGATAATTCCATCTTTGGCCTTAGCATTCACAATAAATCCAGGTGCCAATTTATTGATTGATTGGTGATGGAAGCTATTTGTGCCCAATGTCTCTTGACCAACTATTTTAAACAACTGTGTAGAAGGAAGTACATCGACACAATGCCATGCAACATGCATAGGAGCTTGTTGACTGTGTTGTATACGAACTGGAGAGTTTGAATGACGTAAATCTTGGTAAAGAGATCCTCCAAAAGCAACATTCATTAATTGAAGCCCCCTACATATCCCGAAAATTGGTTTGTGTTGTTCATGAGCAATTTTTAGTGCTTCAATTTCATAATGATCACGGTCTAAACGTACATATCCAATATCTGTGTGAGGCTCTTCCCCATATAGATTTGGATGAACATCATACCCCCCTGTGAGGAGTAAACCATCAATGAGATCCATTTGTGATTGAATTAATGTCTTATCTTGTACTACAGGAAGCATAATGGGCGTACCTCCTGCCATTATGACAGCCTTGATATAATTTTGATTTAGGCTGGATCGCTCTTGACCAAAAAATGGGTCTTTATCAATTATCTCAATATTAGCTAAAATTCCAATAATTGGTTTTTTATTACCCATTTTTTTACCTATTTTTGTTTTGTAACTTGACTTTATAAATTGAATAAATAATAATTTAATTTTAAATATTTTACAACAAAAATCAATTAAACAAACAATAAAACATTATAATATTAGTAAATAGATTTCTATCAGAATTGCTCTTTTAAAAGAGCATATAATAAGTTTAGAAGAATTCAACACAAAGACGTAAGAATAGTGAGTTTTCTTTGTGTCTTTGTGTCTTTGTGTTTAAATTTTAAAGGCAATGGTGATATTGATTCGCGCTTGCTTGAATTGAGGAGGTGAATTAATGAGCTTAGAAGAATTCAACACAAAGACACAAAGGCACGAAGGCACAAAGAGTGGCGGTTCTCTTCCTTGGTATAAAGACGGATTACCTTTTAAATGCACACAATGCGGTAAATGTTGCACAGGAGCACCCGGATTTGTATGGGTGAATGATGTTGAGATTGCAGAAATGGCAGAATTTTTGAATATTCCGATACCCACCTTCAAGAGACTGTACCTTCGTCAAAGAGACAACCGTTATTTACTCATTGAGAAGAAATCGCAAAATCACGACTGTGTGTTTTTCAAAGATAATAAATGCACTGTCTATGAAGCACGTCCTACACAATGCCGCACCTATCCTTTTTGGCAAGAGAATCTAATTTCAGAAAATAGCTGGAAATCAACAGCTGAATATTGCGAAGGGATCAACGATCAATCTCCCCTCAACCCATATTCCGAAATACAAAAAATGCTTCCTGTTGACTCAAACGAGCACTTTGTTACCGAGTAACTGCATAAGCGTCTCTTTAGTTGCGTCTAGATCCTTTTGGATGATTCCATGAAAACCTAATTTTTTTCCGATTTCGACTAACATAGGCCTATCATCAATATATACGATCTCACTTGGTTTAGCTTGTGAAATGTCTAAAGCTAGACGATAAAAGTCTGGATCGGGTTTTCGCATATTTATAAAGCATGAGCAAACAAAAGCATCAACAAATTCTCTAAGTTTAAAAGAATTGATTCGATGTAACATGAGTTCTTTTCCTTCATTACTTACTGCGAATACCTTCAAACCGTATTGTTTTTTGATACTTTTGATTAAGGCAATCATTTCAGGAAACGGTTTCGATTGCGCGTACATGAATTCTTTAAACTGATCGATGGAAAAATCTCTCTTTTTGTAAAAGATGGAAAGATTCAAGTACTCATCTAAAGTTATTTTTCCTTCTTCAAAGGCAACGAAAGCTAACCCATGTCTTTCATTAAATTCATCTAGATTAAAATGAAATTTTTCCGCTGCTTGTTTTCGCATAAGATGATCCCAACCATTAGTTAAGATCACTCCCCCAACATCTAAAAATATTGTCGTGATGGTTTGTGCCGGATTGTTCATATGGATAAACTCTCTTGATTTTCTGTTTTAAAAAAAGTTTTAAAAGCAAATGCAGCGCCACCGACTACCCCCGCTTCACCATCTAGTTGGGCATGGAGTACTTCTAAATTTTCAACAGCAGCAGCTAATGCATTTTGTTTAATCCCCTTTTCAATCATAGGAATAATATCGGGATTGCCATCGATAAATCCGCCACCCAGAATGAAGCGTTGAGGATTATAAATATTGACTAGACTTGAACAGCCTCCAATTAATGCTTCTAAGACTTTTTGCATTAATGATGATGCTATTGAATCCCCACTTTTTGCTGCTTGCACTATAATTTTTGCATCAATTTTGTCAATTTGACCATTTGCTAATTTTAGCAAATTTTTACCTTTATCTTGATTTTTACTTACTGCCTCTTGGGCCATTTTTGCTATTCCCCAACCACCCGCTATTGATTCAAAGCATCCTTTTTTACCACAGGTACACATTGGACCATTTATATCGATTGTCATATGACCAATCTCTCCAAAGGTATTGCTAGCACCGGTTAACAAATTTCCAGAGCTTATTACTCCTCCACCAATTCCCGTCCCAACGAATACACAAACGATGTTATTTGAGCCTTTACCGGCTCCAAAAAGCCATTCTCCCCATGTGGCAGCCCTTACATCATTAATGACTGCGATCGGAATTGTGGTTTCTTTCTGCAAACATTCTTGAAGGGGTTCATTTTTCCAATTTAGGTTTGGAGCAAAAAGAACAACGCCTTTGTTTTTCTCAATTTGCCCTGCGACACCAATACCCATTCCAATGATAGGTTCATTGGTCATTTGCCTTAAGTCATTGACAGTTGATATAATTTGATGCTGGATAGCTGCTGGGCCACCCTTGACATCAGTGGCGATCCGGATTTTTTTTTGTATAGATCCAAATTGATCAACTAAGCCAAATGATATCTTCGTCCCCCCTAAATCCACACCTATTGCTAAGTTTTTCTCGGTCATCGTGTTCTCCATTTTAAAAATTAAATTGATACCATTTTTTTAATATTATGAATAGGTTCATTTCCTGAATTCAGAGGTCTTTATCAATTTTTTAATGAAATTCTTCAATCTGTAAAATGAATGAATTATGCAAACTTCTTCAAAACTGATAAAAATGATTGATAAAACAATGATAAAAACAATTTTTTGGCATGGAATATGCAATTAAACATTAGAAATTATCTAACCTGAATGTGTTCATCATCGAGATGCATAAGGGGTAAAAAAAACTAAAATATTAGTTAAACATTAAATAAGGGGGTCTTATGAATACCAAAATAACAAAAATTGTTCCTTTTATGATTGGATTATTTTGCATGGGTTTCATGAGTAATTTTGTTTGGGGTGACATTGGAGTTGGAGTTGGTCCAGTCGGTGTTTCCGTAGGCACCGGCTATGGAGCAGGTTATGGAAATGGTTATTATAATAACTACGACAACTCGGGCTTATATTACAATGACTTTGGATCAGGATCGGGAGGTTTATACTCCGACAACCCAAATAATAATTACTTCTATTACTATGACACACCTTATCAAGGAAATGTCTATCCTTACTACAATAATTACTCAAATTGGGGTGATCGAGGCGATTGGGGTCATCATGGCGATTTTGATGGTGGTCATCATGGCGATTTCGATGGCGGTCATCATATGGGTGGTGGTATGGGTGGTGGACATATGGGCGGCGGTATGGGTGGTGGACATGGCGGAGGTCATGGTAGATAGAAAATAGATCCATATATTTTAATAAAATTGGAGGGTATTTTATACCCTCCTTTTTTTTATCCAGATATAGCTCAAAATGGGAGTTTTTGCGCATTTCAAATCCCTAATTTATGGATATACTTGAGAAAAATTAATAAAATTCCAAAAAATTTGGTTGTACTTTTTAAAAACGGTATTTATACATTTGATCAAACACAATTAAGTGTAATTTAGGAGATTATTAAATGGACGAAATACAAAAAAACCGCGGAATCATTATTTTTGAAGGGATTCTTTTTACAATATTAGGGATATTAGCAATTTCATTACCAATAGCATCGACATTTGCAACAGAGCAGCTGATCGGGTGGTTACTTATAATTGGGGGATTGGTTCAAGGATACAGGACTTTTAAAAGCCATCCAACAACCGGATTTTACATTTCCCTTTTTGGAGCTATTTTAAACCTAGTATTAGGTATTTTGTTAATTATCTATCCTGTGGCAGGGGCAATATCCCTAACGCTTTTGCTGATATTTTTCTTTTTGCTTCAGGGGATTTCCAAAATTGTCTTAGCTTTTAAAATGCGTCCATTAGCAAATTGGGGATGGTTTGTCTTAAGTGGCGTTCTCTCGATATTTATGGCAATTATCTTAGCGTTGGGGTGGCCGGGAACAGCATTATGGGCAGTTGGTTTATTATTGGGTATTAATATGGTTTTCTTTGGAGCAGCATTATTATTCCTTGGTATCGCACTTCCTAAAATTGATGATAAAGGTAATATCGACATTAAAAAGCCTTAGAAATCTACTATACTGCAATCGGCATCAAATTATAGAAAGTGAAAGATAAGTGACTCCTTGTTAGCTCAAGGAGTCACTTATCTTACACTCTTCAGCTTGATATACACATATACTTTCAGAACTTGATTATGTTTTTTAATTTTCACCGCCTAGAGAAAGATGTAGATAATAGGATGCACAAAAATCAATAACAAAGAAATCTCAAAATAAAGAGAAAATATATCAAAATGAACTAATACAATGGGATTTATTTATGGAACCTAAACTTCAGCTTCGCTACGATAATCCAGTATGCGGGGCTTTTAACACAGCACTAAGGGGAAGTTTAGTCCTTTCATCCGCAGTCTGCTTAGGATTTGTTTGGATTGAAAATTCTAAGTCATGCGAAAAAAGTGATTGTAATACCTTTAGAGAAACTCTCAATTGGGCGGCTGAGAAGATTTTAATCCCTTCCGCCATATTGGCAGGTTTGGGATTTGTTAGTGTTATAAAATTGGGTTGGCGTTGGAAATGCTCTAAGGTACAAAAGATCAAGGATAAATTCATATCACATGCATTTATTAGTACAAAAGCATGTGGTAAAGAAAAAGTTAAAATAAAGACAATAAAAAACAAAGATAGCTGTGGGTCAAAAGCATTAGAATTAGCATTGAATGTAACGACTGTTGCATGTGCTGTATTTATTTTTTACGATGCTAATGGAAAATATTACGAATTTGACGTCAAAGATCCAAGCAATCCAGAACTTATTGAGTTAGCCAGAAGAATATGGGATTTCTCCTTAGGTGCTGTTATAACTTCCTCAGGTGGTTTAATGTATGATTTAATAAGCCCTGGTTGTTTAAAAGTAAGAAAATTTGACCCAATTATTATAGATGATACCGAAAAACAGACTGCTCCCATCAAGCCTAGGGTTACCTCAAGAGTAATAATTACTGACAACATAAGCGAACCCATCACAATATCTGTAAAATCACGAGGTGGGGGTCTCTCCGAACACCTTTTAGGAGACTCTACAAGTCCTACAGCACCATCAAAGCAAAATAGAGATGAATCCAAAAGTGAAGGGACCTTAACCGTAGACACAAATGATCAATACAAAACGAAGTCCCCCACAAAAACAACAAAATCACGGAAAGGAGGTCTTTCAGAACATTTTTCAGGAGAATCAGTAAGTCCTTTAAATTCAACTGAATCAACACCCTATGGAGATAATGATACAACCATAGAAGATCGCACCTTAAGTGTAGATACGATTGATAGAATAGAATCCCAAAGAGGAATCACCCAGACCCTAGATACTCCTGTGCAAACACCCTCTATTTCATCAGCCACGAAGACATCAGCAAAACCCAAACTTGCGCATGCCTTTAGTGCAGATGCAATCAGAAATCTTGAAGCTAGAAGAAAGGAAGGACATCACTAGTTTCAAATTGGAAGATGATTAATTGAAAGATGATAAATCGTAGTTTAGGTTTATATTCAATTTATGAAGGCGAACCATTTGGAGTTCGCCTTCATCAATTGAATCTTTTTCTTATTTTGACAGCTTTGAACAGGCGCTCTCCAAGCTATACAGAACCCGACCAAAATTTCGGCATTGAAAGTAACTGATTCTGCCATCCTTTCAGGAAGCGATGCACTATTGTGAGATATACCCAGACCCCCGTTTTGCTGCGACCTGGGCTATTTCATATCGGCCATTCACCCATGATTCGCGTAAAAATTTTGAAAGGTAGTGGGCAACCATTTAAGTATAGTTCTATGGCTGTTCTCAATAATTTTGTTTACATGATTCTCTTTGTTAGCTCGAAAGAGCGTCTGTTCAAAGCCCAATGCTGTCAAAATAAGAGAAAAAAATTGGCGAATAGCCTTTTTCCTTTCCCACTCTTTTACCCACATTCACTTAAGAAAAGTTCCTTGCGTTAGGCCTGAAGGGCC
>JACDES010000130.1 GCA_013816265.1 Parachlamydiaceae bacterium
GCGTTTGGAGTGCGAAAGTCCTCTTTCGCTTTGTTTGCAACCGCCATTTTTGAATTTTACCATGGGCACATACTAGGAACCAAGTGGAGTTTTTTCCTGCCGCTGCAAGCTATACTTTGGCTTCCTAATATCCCCTTGAATCGATACCGTAAATAATTCCGCAATCTTAAATATCAAATTATATTGCTTCATTCTAATCTGAACATGCAAGTTACCTTTTATGTCCATCCAGGAAGGCGAAATGCTATCCGCCAAATAAAACTTAGAGCCTCGTCCTTCACTATACACATCCTTAAACTTTGTTAAATAAAATCGATCCCCAGCCATCTTATATTGAATCGTTCCAGTAACAGGATTCAATACCTGTGGATCTAAACCTAATCTCAACATAATTTCAGCAGGAATACTCAATAGTGGATGCTGTAAATTTTTACGGGTAGGATTTGTAAAATGCAAGCTCCCCTCTCCTTGCCATGTCGAAATTTGATCGGGATTCCCATAAATATCTTTCATTTCAATTCTTCGTATGATCAAATTTTTAAATTTAGATGGTGTTCTATCATCTTCAACATCTCTCAAAAGTATGGGCTTCAAATTCTTTATCGTCATACTAGGCATATATAAATGCCAATCTGTTGATTTCTCATCTTGAACCGCTGTCATTTCAGAACATATTAATTCACCTGCAGGATCATTTATGGCTAATCCTTTTACTTCTAATCTTTTTGGAACATATGATACCATCGCGTTTATATCATCTATCTGAAACCCTTTCAGTATCACCTGACGTCCCATCAATTCTCCTTTAAAATACATCATATCTAATAAATCCTCACCAAGTTGAGGATTGATCCAATATGTCCCCATAAAAGTATATTTTGATCCTAACTTTAAATCGAAAATCTTATTAGCCACTTCTTGCGATAACAGAGGACTTAATTCATTAAAATCTATATCGATTTTTCCATTCAAAATTGACCAGAGAGGTTTAATACCATCTGAAGCATTGTTTAAGGCCATTGTCATTCCTCCGAAATTTCCATGCATCGACTGAATGGTAAATCCTAACTCAGGATCCTCCTTCCAATTAATTGACAATGGTTCGGCACCCTTGAGATCAAAGAAGATCAATTCTCCATGATCAAAGTTTGGAAAAAATGTATTTCCCTTAAATGCAAATTCAAAACGTTCTTTATGTGTGTCGCCTGCAAATTTTAACTCGTTCTGGTTAATCTCAAATTCCAAATTTTTTAATAAATAGCTTCTTCCTTTTAAGTTATAAGATCCATCATCTAGTTGAATTTTCAACCTAGAAACGGCAGTCGTTTTCTCAAAAGTCAATATTCCACTCAAGGAACCATCGGTTTTTAAAGGCTTTAAAACATTTATTAATTTTTCATCCACAAACGAAGGAAAATGTTTATGTAATTTTGAGGTCACATCATCTAAATGTATGACAGGAAGATTAAAAGATAGTTGTGAGCACTTAAGCCTATCCTTAATCAGATCATAATGGATGTGATCGATCATCAATGTCGCTTGATCATGAACTCCGTCGGAAATAATGTTCTCAAGATCGTATAACTCAAGCTCATGATCCGTTTTAAAGCGCAATGAGAATGGTTTATTGACTTTTATTGGAAATCCGTCAATTTCAAATTGTTTTAAATTCGCTTGAATATCGGTTTCAATCCTATACCAAGGAGCTTTGTCCAAATACTCCAAGCTCATTTTACCTTTGCCTTTTACGACCCCCTTTGGATGCCATAAATCGAAAAAAGGTTGAAAAGCCGGATATTCACTGAGATTGGTTAAATATGTTTCTAGAAATTTTATTGAAGCATCCAATCGATTATTTTTTTCCGAATAAATGCCCTCCAATCCAAGTATAAAAGACTGACCATAATTTAAAGATAAGAAATCAATTTTCCATTCGTCATTTAGCTGTGAAATATCTGCAGCTAATGATAGTTTGTCTATTTGAAATTGAGTTATTCCCCATTTGGCATCTTGTTTTTTTCCTTTCAAAACACAGGAATTCCAATTCGTATTATTATAGCTAAAGTCTTTTCCATCAATTTCGAAGGCTAGAGCTTGATCAGATTCATTATAATTTAAAGACATATTAAAAACACCTTGAGGGTTTTCCAAAGCAGATATTTTTTCCAGCAATTGCTTTGGTAAAAATAATCCTGTTGGGATAAAAGCCTTCACACCTGGCCAAATAGTCGCTAGCTCAAAAGGGGCTTCCAACTTGAACGATTTAATCTTTGACCAATCTGAAATTTCCAATTGAAATTTTGACGGGGTGATATTGCATAGATGTGTTTTGTCTTTATTTAAACATATTTCTAAAGAGGATTCGTCGATCTGTTTAGTATTTCCTACTATATGCATTAATGATTTATCATCTTGTTTCAATTGGATATCAACTTCGGCATTTTGATTAATGAGACCAATGAAACGAATGTGATTTCCTGAAAACAGATATTCTTCTGCTTGCATTCCCTTTCCAACGAGTAAAATGCCATGCAAATCACTAAATTCTAGTGTTTCATTTTGATGCTGATATTCGACATCCATTCCAAGATCATGTAGGACTAAATTAAAGTTTTCAATTGGAAGAGTCCCTTCAGCAATAGCACCTTGAAAGGACGCTAGAAGTTTGTAATCCTTAGGAACAAAATCAAAATTTAAGACCAGCCCATTATTTTTGCATTCAATTTCACCTTCAAGAGGGACCTTGCTCAAAAATTTTGGCTGTTGTTTTAAATAGGTAAAAAATTTCTGAACTTGCGAAATTTTTCCATTTATCGTTGGAATGGCTAATGCCACACTGAAAACACCTGGAGCGGGATCGCTATAATCTAAATCCATCTGACCATGCATGTAGATCCCATTACATGTTGTTTCCATGGATTTGAGACTAACTGTATAGTCTTTAAAATGGACTTGGGCTTGTATATTTTCAAATGGTAATCCAGTATTTTTTTCCAAATAAAATGCATTCTGTATAGGCAATAACCCTTCATGGGAATTTGTTTTAAGATAAATTGTATGAGAAGCTGGAAAATCCCCGGATGCGGATGCCACAGAATCATCAACTTCGATTAACAAATTGTCATTTTCAATTTTAAATTCTTTTGTTAAATACTTTGTCATTATTTTTTCAGTGTCAAATGATCCTACAAATTCTCCTAGACCCGATAATCTAGCTACGCCTTTTCTGAAAATGAAGGGTGAAATAAATTTCTCCAACGGTAGTTCTTTGGCATAAAACCATCCTGCGGGATTGGTCGCATTGACATCTAATTCATGTCTTTTTAAGTTATAGCCAAAATGAATAAGATCAAATTGATTAGATCCTATCCCTCGTTGAATGTGAGCGGTTCCTTCTAGAATTATTTGATTTGACTCACCTTTGATGTTAGCTAAAATACCGAGTTGGTTTTCTTTAAATTGATCCTGTAAGCCTTGTCGCAAGCGTTTTGGAAGTAAAACAGCTAAATCATCTACCTTACCATTAAGATTTGCAGTCAAAATCTTTTTAAATTTATTCCATTCAATATCGACAATCCCTTTTAAATCAGCTAAATTTACTGTCAAAACAGAGTGTTCAATTTCACCTTGATTAATGGTAAGATGTGTTTTAATATCTGTGAATGACTGCCTCTTTAGTTCTTCCCAATCAAGCTGTCCATTAGCCAACTGAATTTCGGCATTAAATGTATTCCAGACATCTTCTTTAGACAAATCAACAGACCCCTTACTCATCCATTGGGGAAAATAAAGAATCATAGACCAAGGAATAATTCTAAATTTCAAGTTTTCGGCTTGAAAATTTTGACAAGTAACGTTTTCAAAACCATTTCTTGATAATTCAGCAAAAAATAATGCATCCAACGCGCCTGATTGAAAATCGATATTTTGTATCTTAGGCAATAACGGGGATGCTAATGCTTGTAAAAATCCCCATTCTATAAATGATAAATCCTGACAACGTATTTCAGCAATTTTAGAGGCCTTCTCAGATTGATGAACTAAAAAGTGAATATGACCGGTTTTTTGATTTTCATTATCGGAAGTAAGTCTTAAATCGACATTAAATAGTTGGCGAGAATTTAAGTTTGCTTTTCCTTTGAGCTTAACATTTGGATTACCTTTCTGATAATGACCGATAGCTTGAAGATCAATCAGAGCTGTTTTAGAACCATCCAGTTGAATATTACCAATGATGTTTTCAAATTTCCAATTAAGATTTTCGCTATCATATCTAAGCAAGTTTGCGGGCTCCAATATATCTAAGCGCCCAATTGTTGATATCCCTTGATTGTTTACTAAATCCAATTCGTTATTTTTTTCAAATTGAAGTCTAGCTTTGTTTATATGACATGCCAATCCATTCTTTTGTTGATTGATGGAGAAATTATCTACATTTAATTCTCCTTCTAAATAGGGTCTAGCATGTGTTGGGAAAACTGCGTTCAAACGCCCTTTCAATATTCCAGAATCGCTATTTAATTGTATTAATTGAGGATGTGGATAGAGGATGTTGATGAGTTCAAGCACGGAATGGCTTTCTAAATCGGAACAAGTCAACTCTAGAACCATTTCATCTTGTTTACTTATCGATTCTATGCTGAATTGATTTGTTTGTTGATTTGAATCATCGAAAAAGGCATTTAATTTTCCACCCAAAATGGTGTCTAAATTCATATTGAAATGAACGGCATTTGATTTTTGATTCGCAGTTTGATGCCGGTTCCAGGATAGAGTCCCATTGTCAATAATCCATATTGGATTTAATTTGACCCAATTTTTTTTCTTTGATTTTGCAAAATGTATCAGCTCTTGATTGTCAATTTTAACCGGTTCTATTTTCATAAATGGATTTACTAAATGAAAAGAAATATCCACTTGGCGTGTCCACCAGTCAATTTTATATCTCACACTAATGGAATCGGCATGAAAGTTATTTTCATGTGTTAAGTGAGGATTTGTTACGACAAGAGTATTCCCTTCAATAGAAATGTGATCGTAAGACATGCTGTCGTTGAAGTAGCGAGAACTGTAATATTGTAGGGTCCAGCTTCCTATAAGTGAAAAGAAAAATTGGTGAAAAAAAACAAGAAAGAGTGAAAAGCATATCAAAGAGAAAATGAGTATTTTTTTGATCATGTTCTTTTACTCAGTCATGCAAATTTTTCAGGAAAAATGCCATTAATAAATTTACTTTGTTCTTGTTCTTTTAATATCTCATCATCTTGCAAATATTTTGGTATAAATTTTACTGCATCAGAATCTTGCCTCAAAGCTTCAATAGCAATGGCTTTGTAACCTGCGATATCTTCTGTTACATAATCGAGAGCTAATCCTTTATTTTTTACAGCATTCATCACTATTTCTACATCATTTTTTAGGAGATTGGAAGCGAATTTTAATAAAAGTCCATCAAATTTTACGGCCTCTAATATTACTTTTCTATTCGTTCTATGATTTGCTACTGCACGCTCAAATCCAGAATTTGATTTTTTTGTTTTTGATGTACTAAAGGCTTTTAAAAGATTTTCCTCGTTATAAAGGGAACTATCAACAAATTCTAAGGCATCGCCATTATTATTTATTGCTGCCATACAAATTTGAGGATTTTTTTGTAATTGCTTCGAAACAAATTCTAAAGCCAATCCGTTATTTGTAACAGCAGCAAGTACAACTTCACAATCATTTAGTAAATCTTCAGTAGCATGTCTTAAAGCCAACCCATTATTTTTAACTGCTATAAGCACAAGTGGTTTGTTATCTGCCATCTCATCAGAAGCATGTTCTAGCATTAACCCATTATTAGAAAAAACTACAGAAGCTATTTCATTATTATCTCGCAACTCCTCTACAAGTACTTTATAAACGTCTGCATTTTGTTTAACAGCTTCAATTGCATATTTATATTCACCAGTCAAATCAAGAAAACATATTATGAATCCATCAGTATTTATTGCGCAAAAGAGTAGGTCATCAACTTCCCAAAATTCATTTGGAATCAATTGTATGGCACCTGCGTCATTTGATAGCGCAGTTTTAATAACTTCTAGATCATAAATTAAATCAACGTGTAAAAACTCTAATGCTAGACCATTTTGCGAAACCGCTTTTAACACAATGTATTTCAAACTTTTTATTCTATCAGAAAAGAATTCTAAAGCCATGCCATCTTTTTCAACAGCCTTAAAAGCAATTATTTCATCATCCTTAAACTCAGGTGCAAATTCCAGCGCTGATCCATCATGATATACAGCAGCTAATACAATATCCCTATAGTTAGAAAGATTTTTAGGAATATGTTCAAGAGCCATACCATTCACTGTTACTGCGGTATGATATATGATAAATTTATCTTTTTCATCAATTGTATTAATGCCCTCTAAAAATACAACTTTTAACATATTTGGATCAGCTTTAATTGTTTCCAAAATGATTTTCTTGTTCAACTTCAATTCCGGCGAGACCTGCTCATATACTTTTGGATTTTTTTGTACAGTAGCAATCATCACTTCTTCATCATTAAGAAAAAATTCAGTAAATTTCAAATGGTTTTCATTAAAAAAATTCCCTAAATCAAAAGAAAGCATTAATAAAACTAGGTCTTTATTTTTTTGCAGATCTTCATTATTTTTAAAAATATCATTAAATGCATTAAATAACAGCCTCATTACTTCATTTTTCTTTTTATCAAAATCCACCAAAGGATTTGTTAGGTAATGGCTATTTAATAATCTATTTCTAAAAACAGCAGATTTAAAACATGTTGGAAATGCCTTTTCTATAAAACCAGTAATTTTATTAATATATTCAATGAGCGGCTTAATTTCTTCTCGAACTTGATTTTGTTGATATAGAAGCTTTGTCGTTTCTATTAATGCAATTTTATCTTTCGTTTTTAAATAGCTTGCAAAGTTCCTACCTGAAACTTCTATAAATTCTAAAAGTGGAGTAATCATTTTCTTCGAAGAATTTTTTTCCAGTTGTGTTTCTGAGATAGGCATCGTTGCTTCTTGCCTAATTGGCTCTGGAATTTCTTGTTTGCTGGAAACATCCAAATTTTCGATAATGTTCACTGTATTTTCTATAGGAGATAGTTCTCTTAAGGATAAATTATCCTCTAAAGTTTTATGTAAATCTTGTTCGACCTGTATAGAAAATTTATCTTGGGGCAAAGATTCTTTTTCTTCTTGAATACGCAGTGATTCTTCATCTTGGGATAAAACTGAAGTTTCTTTTGGAGAAAGAAAATGACAGTAAGATAGTAGTTCTTTTGAAACTTTATTTTTGTTCTTTAGAAAACCCAATACCACGCATTGCGTTTTAAAAAATGTTTCGTCGATGATTGCATAATATTTGCGTTCGTTCGACCAAACACGTTTCCAGGAAATAATCGCTAAATCTCT
Source organism: Parachlamydiaceae bacterium (assembly GCA_013816265.1). Taxonomy (GTDB): domain Bacteria; phylum Chlamydiota; class Chlamydiia; order Chlamydiales; family Parachlamydiaceae; genus JACDES01. The sequence goes on from JACDES010000130.1 coordinate 7,443, forward strand.
GGATTCTTTCCAATAGCCTGCCGTCGTAATTGTGAGAAGTGATAAAAATATCCCTTTGCAAAATTCTAACACTCGTTCTTGTATATTTAGTAAAATACACTGTTCAACTTTATAGGTAAGGGGTGCATGTGAACTGTGATTATCAATTTTTTCAATGCTTAATTCATTACTAACTTTTATCATTGTTTTCCTTTCGAAATTGAAAAATTAAATATTAAAACAGGTTCCTTAACCGAAATTAGGATTTCGATTTTGCACTGTATTTTTGATTTTTTTGAGATGATCTGAAAATTATAAGCTTAATTCATTTAAATTAAAATGAATTAAATCAAAAACTTCGACAAATGAATTGGCAAGAATAAGAAAAGTGGAAGAGATGAGTTTGGAATAATTCAACACAAAGACACGAAGAACACAAAGAGGTTGGCGATTGGAAGGTAAGCGTCAAATATAGGCATGTAGACAAAGATGGCGCTTCATAACAAAGCGAAAGAGGACTTTCGCACTCCAAACGCTTTGCGTAGCTTTAAGAAATATTTATACTACAGATTTCCAAAGATACGCGTAGCGTTTGGAGTGGTTGCGGTAGGAATGATAGTTACTTATCATCCCCCGCACGGATCCGTACGTGCGGGATTACCGCATACGGCTCTTCCCTCAGATAGTGACACCAATTCGCTCGCTTGGATACTT
>JACDES010000187.1 GCA_013816265.1 Parachlamydiaceae bacterium
GGCCTGGGTCAATACATACAATCCATCGAGTCCTGAAAGGACGGCATAATCATGTATGTATCATATGCCGTCCTTTCAGGACTCGATTATTTTTTTATTTAAACCCAGGCCTCCGCTTTGCTGCGACCTGGGCTATTTCATGCCGGCCCTTCAGGCCTAACACAAGGAACTTTCCTTAATATTAATAGAACCGTAAAGAAATAAGCAATTCTCATATTTTTTCTTATTTTGACAGCATTAGGCTTTGAACAGACGCTCTACCGAGCTAACGAAGTGAATTCTAGATATACATCAATTTTTTCTTATTTTGACAGCGTTGGACCTAAGAGACATACCTACAAGTTCAACATCACTTCAAGTCCTTTTCGTCCCTTTGGTCCTTTACGTCATTTTTCTCCTCTTTATAGACAAAGCAAGTCAAACATGCTATAATCCTAGCTCATTTACCATACTCATTATATATCTATGCTCAAAACTGTTTATACTTGTTTATTTATATTTATCAGTCTTTCCCTCTGCGGTCAAGAGATGAATAAACTTATTCAACAAGGATTCTCAGAAGGGATAACAGTCGATCTACGAGACCCCTTATTTAGTGACGGTGTCCTCACAACAGAAGCTGGGGGTGTCATCACAGGCCCAAATCTACGTATTCAAGCTCAGAATATTCGCTACACAAAAAAAATGGTCGAAGGACAACCAATTCTTACCATTGAAGCTGAAGATGAACTTATTCTCGAGTTTGGAGAGTACATCTTTGTTGGCCAAAAGCTTTTCTACGACTTTCAAAAGAAAGAAGGTATTCTATATAAAGGTAGAACTAACACCGGTCCATGGTTTTTTGGTGGCGAAACAATAGAACTTCGACCCGATTACAGTTATGTAATCTACGATGGATATGTCACGACATCTGAAAATATCGATCCCGAATGGGCCATCTACTCAAACCAAGTTCAAATATTTGAAAATCGTGATCTTGATGCCAAACGCGTGCAGCTCCGTTTTCTTCGCTACACCATCTTGTGGATCCCCTCACTCAAATTAAACCTCGATTCAATATTCGACTCACCAATCCGCTACCGCTTTAGATGGGGTGGAAGCCAAGGACCTCGTTTTGGATTAACATATGAAATTTTTTCTTGGGAACGATGGAAGTCATTTATCCGTTTCGATTATCGCTTGACTCGTGGACCCGGTGGTGGCTTTGAGGTTTACTACCATTCAGAAGATTTAAAAACTGATTTTCAAAGTATTAATTACATTTCAAGGGATTCATCACTTCTACAACCCCATGAAAAGTCACGATTCCGTTTTGAAGGTAAATTTAGTAAATTAATGGCAGATGATAAAGTCAATATTCTCCTTACATATGACAAGGTGAGCGATCTTGAAATGCCAAGCAATTACTACGACAGAGACTTCGATTTCGAAACATCAGAGAGAACTCAATTGCTTGTGAGAAGGCAGGAGGATGATTGGATTGCAAACTTCTATACACGTGTACGTGTCAATTCATTTCAAACAGTAAAACAAGAGCTCCCTTCTTTTGGAGTTAATTTCAGACCATTTTTATTGGGTCCGACAGGAATTATTTTTGAAAATTGGGCAAAGGTATCGTACCTGGATTTTAAATATGCTAAATTTCTTCATGAGCACGATTACGCTTCTTCCAGAATAGAATCCAGACCTAAATTTTATAAACCTTTTGAACTTGGCCCAGTCACAGCCACACCGGAAATTGGAGGCGTTGGATTATTTTATGGTGATAGCCATAAGGACGGAAGTCAAACGGCTCTTTCTGGATTCGCAGGATTAAATTTGAATACCCAACTGTATCGTCAATGGAGTCATTACAAACACGTAATTGAGCCTTATATATCATATCACTATTATAGTTACCCGACAGTAAGTCCTAAAAAGCACTATATATTTGATATTAATGATGGATGGTACCATCTTAATAAAGTTACTTTTGGAATGAGAAACTCTCTTTTTACCAAAATAACCGAAGCATGTATCACGAGGCTTATATCTGCAGATTTGTATGCACATGCATTTTTCCATAGTCCTCATATCCATCCAACAATCCCCAAGGTCTATAGTAGATTTATATTTTTTTCTATTCCTACGATGCGGCATATCATTGAGACCGCATGGGATATTAGGCATAATCAACTTGGGCACATAAATGTACGTCTTGATTGGACTTATAGCGATGATTTAGCCATAGGAACCGAATATCGTCATCGCGATTCTTATGATTGGCGAAAATCCGATCATGATAATTTCTTTTTAGAAGCATATCATTCCGATAGAAGCCTTCGTCATTCACAGGTATCTGATAGAAGAGATACTGTTCTATTGAGAGGCTTCTATCGATTTCATCCTAATTGGACTTGTGAAGTTTCATCGAGACAAGGGTGGAACCGTAAAACTGAACCTCGATATTCTGAATATGAAATGACTTTCTTAACGACGATACAAACGGCATGGCATCTTAGATTTTCATTTCAACATCGTGAAAATGATAACCGATTTGCCCTATACGTGAATGTGGGATTGTCAAGACCGGATCCTGCTGATGCAGTCCCAGCGGTATGTTATTTTGATTAATTTTTGGGTGCAAATGGTGTGTGTTTATTGATTGAGGTATCATCTAGAGGTTATTATAAGCTACGCGACCCCTTTGGAGTGCGCGTGAGTTGCAGGTGTATTAACTTAGTCTCAAACGGTGAGATAAAGGTCTAACAATCTTTATCAAAACCTACCTATGCGGGTCCGTACCGGTATAGAAGTAATTACTCGAA
>JACDES010000188.1 GCA_013816265.1 Parachlamydiaceae bacterium
ACCAATCTAAATGTTTTATTCATTCAACCTTATAAAGAAGCACAAAGAAATTTTTCAATTTGTTTTTCAGGTACCGACATTTCAAAATTGAAAAAAACAAAACACTTCATTGCTGGCACTCTCCTTTCAATTCCAATAATAAATACCATCGCACTACTTATTTTAAAGGCTCTCCATTCATTTTTTTATCAAAGCAGCTCCCCCTTTGATATTCCTTTTTTACACCCACATAGAGCACAATTATACCTAGAAAGCCCGGACGTTCACTCAAAACAATTAAAAAAGTTAGCTAAAAATTATATCAATAATATTTTCAATGAATATAGAACAAAAAATGATCCAACCTTTCAAGGTATCTCAACAGATCTTGAAATAAAAACACCACAATATGATTTACATCTAGATAGAAATCTTGCCTCTACATTAGGTGTCGATGCATTGGATTTTGAAACACCTCTTTATTTAGGTTATACAGGAAATCGCGTTTCTCGTATTCAAACGCCGATCGATCAATATGACGTCGTTTTGGAATTGAACCGCGATCTTCAAAAAAGTGCAACATCCCTGGATTATATATATGTTCGTTCCAAGACCACGGATAAGCTAATACCTCTAAATGCTGTAGCAACATGGAAAGAGGGTGTGGGAGCAGCGAGCATTAACCACTTTGCTCAATTTCCCGCAGTCACAATAACCTTCAATTTAGCTCCCGGCATTGCTTTGAGTGATGCTCTTACAAAATTAAGAGAACTTGCTACTACTTCTTCATCCGCAAAGGTATCCGGTGATGTAAAAGGGGCTGCGCAAACATTTGAAGAGGCAATAAATAGTTTTTCATGGTTGATTATTGTTACAATATTTGCTATTTATATAGTGCTTGGTATTCTTTATGAAAGCTATATACATCCTCTCACAATTCTTTCTACGTTACCCCCAGCAATATTGGGAGGATTATTAACCTTATATATTACTGGAAAGCCTCTTTCGCTTTATGCCTTTCTTGGAATTATATTATTGATCGGTATTGTTAAAAAAAATGGGATCATGATTGTAGATTTTGCATTGAATAATATTCGAATAAAAGGAGAGAGTGCCGAGCAATCTATCATCGAAGCATGTTTGGTGCGTTTTAGACCAATCATGATGACGACAGTCGCAGCGATAATGGGAGCACTCCCTATTGCATTAGGAATTGGCGCAGGAGCCGAATCACGTCAGCCTTTGGGATATGTCATCATAGGTGGGATGTTAGTTTCTCAGATGATCACCCTATTTTTAACCCCGGTCATCTATCTTTATCTAGAGAACCTCAGGGAACGTTTCATTAAAAAATAATTGTAGTTGTATCTATTTTTTTTAAGCATGATCAAATAAATTATGCCTTAGGCTGCTTCTAGAGCGCTATCATAAAATAAATAATATTAGCTATTCTTTATATGTTTATTCATGATATTAGTATTTTAAAAAACAACTTTGAGGTGAAAATGAAATTTTTATTAAATCTTTTGTTAATTTTAAGCTTGAATTTTTGTCAACTTCAAGCAGACGATGTTTATGTTGCAACGAATGGATTTAAAGATGGGTATATAACGCTTTATGACACTCTAACAAATACAACCAGCTTGTTTAAAAAACTTCCCTCCTTTGTTATTAACAAAATTGCCGTAAACCCAACTGGAACACTCTTATACGTATTAGGAAATAAAACTATAAGAATTTATGACACGGGAACTAGTCAACTAAAAAAAGAAATTATTACTAATCTGACCTCTAGATCAATTGTTTTTAACCCTGGTGGAACAAAAGCATATGTTAATATGGAAGGACCAGATCAGCAAGGAAATCCGCAAAAAAAAATAGTACTAGGAATTTTAGATACATCAAGCAACGATATTGAAAATTATATTGATATTTATCAGAATATTACAGGAGCAAATGCTGGAGGTATCACAATTACTCAAGGGGGTCAGAGTGTTTATTTAATATATCAATCGTTTATAGATAGTCTTACCAATTTGGTTAAATTTAATACGATTAGCAACACAATTAACACTACTAAGTTAGACGCCACAGGCTTCGAAATCGTTGCATTACCTGATAACAAAACACTTTATATTCCTGTAACTAGACAACCACCATCAACGGAAACATTTATTGCAGTTTTTAATGCTGAAAATAATACAAGAGAAAGCAATATAAATCTAAATTTTTACACTACCCAAATTGCAGCTAATCCTAATCCCAACATTCCAATAGTTTATCTTCCCTATTCAGATATTGATGACAACGGTTACATTGCATTAGTTGATACAAGAACTAAAGCCATTAATTCATTTACACATATCGATGTCAATTCCCCCGCTGTAAATCCTAGCGGAGATAGGCTTTATACATTTACATCAGATCCTTTTTCTCTTCCTAACACTGTTATCATAGATAATTTAACTGCTAATCCAAATACTATTACACCATCAACCCCCCTTTCTTTTAAGGTAATAACTCCAGATTTTTCGACGATTGTTAATATTTCTATAGCTGAAAAAGGAGGAAAAGTTGGCGTACTTCCTCCCAGACATTTAAAAAACAAAATTATTAAGAATCGTTTCTTAACCCAAACCGATATTGTAAACCATTTAACATGGAAAGCAAGTCTTGATCCCTCAGTAAGTTCGTATTTTGTCTATCGAGATGATGAGTTTATTATATCCATACCATCTACTTCAATTCTTGAATTTAACGATCATAATCGCAAACCAGGAAAAGAATATATTTATTCTTTAATAGCTGTAAATGAAA
>JACDES010000029.1 GCA_013816265.1 Parachlamydiaceae bacterium
GAAACCATGTGCCTTTTGGTTATGTGTTAAGTGAGGTGCTAAAAAAGCATGATTTTTTAGATATGCTTATTTTTAGTTACTTATAAAAACGAACCTTCCTTAACCGAATGCCATTGGGCCTCCGCTTTGCTGCGACCTGGGTTATTTCATGCCGGCTCTTCAGGCCTAACGCAGGGAATCTTCCTTAAAATAAATGTTGTAATAGAATTGAAAATCGTAACTGAAAGAGAAATTAGTCGATTATGATATTTAATTTTATTTACCCGGAGTCCCCTTTGGTCACTCCGGGCTTTGAAAAGACGCTTTACGAGCTAACAAAAAAGCGATTAAACATTGAAATTTGTGTTTTTTATATTAAAAAAACCGATTTTTTTAACAACAAGCGGTTTGGTTGCATGTGTTTTGTGTTGGGTAACAATCCCTTTGTGTAAGGTTGCAAGTACATGTGTTTTCACATGTATAACCCGTTGTCAACTGCTTAGCGAGCGGAGGATTCCCTCTTTTTATACTAATATCCAAATTATATAGATCATCATTTGCTGCGCTACTCATACTATCTTTGGAGTTAGTGTAAGGCTTATGATAAACTTTTTGTTCGCTCGTTTCGTTTATGTTATTTGAAGAAAGACTATCGACAGATCCTTGTGGATTTAATGGACGAATAGACATAATGTATCCTTTTTTGTGGTGTTAAAAATTAGTTTAAGCGACGGGGTAGAAAATTTAATAATCATCTAAACACACTCTTATCAAATAGTGTGTTAATAAACAATAAGTAATTTTTTATAGTGAGTGATTTTGAATTGGTAGAAAAAATGATATTATTAACCTCTGAGGCCTAAAGCGTCGGTATGAAAAAGTAAATAGAAGTTTAACAATGAAAGCTGAAGCCCTCTTCATATCCCATTAAGTTAAGTGATCGCGCTCCAAAGGTTTGTATGCAATTGATGCTTAGCAAATTACCTAATTATTGCATTTATTAGTAATAGTCGCTACTTAGCATTTTGTAAGATGGAATCTATAGAATATTTAGTAATATTCTATAGAAATAAACAATTTAGCAACAAAGGGTTTGGAGGCATGTGTTGCATGTCAAATCACAAGTTTCACATGTACAGGTATAGGTAGGCGTATATTCAGTTGTGTAACCTGCTGTCGCTTGTTTACCAAGTGGATGATTTCCTCTTTTTATATTAATATCTAAATTATATAGATCATCATTTGCTGCGCTACTCATGCTATCTTTGGAGATAGTGTAAGGCTTATGATAAGCTTTCTGCTCGCTAGATTCGTTCAAATTACTTGAAGATAGGCTATCTACAGATCCTTGTGGATTTAATGGATGAATAGACATAATTTATCCTTTGTTTTTGTTAGTTGTAAAAATTTTTCTCAGGGTTATTTCTGATATTATCCAATGCATTAATTTATTAAATGAACAAGCTGAAGCTTTAATCAATAAATACTCCAAACACACTCTTATCAAATAGTGCGTTAATAAACAATAAATGATTTTTTATAGGGAATGATTTTGAATTGGCAGCAAAAAAATGAAATTTTTATTGTCTGAACTAGAGAATGTTGGTTCGTTATAATCTATTTTTTTGTATATTATTGCAGTATAACCTAAGGTTATTTTCAATTTTTCAAGAATCATCAAAAAAGGATGTCATGTGCGTAACACTATATTAATTTGTTTGAGTTTAGCGACTAGTAGCCTTTCTGCTGAAATGATCGGCGATGTTGAATATCATTTGCCGAATCAAGGAAAAGGATGGAAACTTGAAAAACAAATTTCGGATACTCCAAAGCAAGTTGGCGAGACTGTCATTTATCTACCAGAAAATGCAACGACTGATGACTCAAAAGAATTTTTTGGAGTGAATGTAAATAAATATACTGTTGATCTGAACGATAATGCTGCCATTCAAAAGGGCATCCAAGATCAATTCCCTGATCAAAAGGTGACCATTAATATGTTAGATAAAAATTCAGAGTCAATCCTATTTGAGTGGACTGTCACTGAGAATGGTAAAGAGCAACTTCACGGCTGGACACGTGCTTTTTCTGTTCCAAAAGAGACTGTGATGCTTACATATCTTACAGATCAGATCGATACAATAAAAGATGTAAGTCCGCGTTGGATTGAAACATTAAAGCAAGCTAAAAAAGTGCAAAAATAATAGTCATCTATGAGTGAAAGTAAAATATCGCTTCCGGATATCGCTGATGGGGAAGATAAAACATCCCCTCTAAAGAATCGTATACGGAAAAATTATCGTCATGTGAAGAAATGGGCTAAGCGAACCAATACAAATTGTTTTCGTATTTATGATAGAGAAATACGGGAATATCCTTTAGCCATTGATTACTATGCAGGGCGATTTTGTGTGCAATTTTTTTCCCGTTCTCATGAAAGTGATGACCCCTCAAATGAATTATTAGAGGAAACAGAAAACGCTTTATGCAGCATCTTTGGAGCGACACCGGAATTAATTTACTGGAGAACTCGTGCAAGAACAAAGGATACTCGCCAGTATGAAAAGGCTGGCGAGTCTAAAGAGTTTTTTACCGTCCTTGAATATGGCGTAGAATTTGAAGTCAATCTCACTGATTATTTAGATACGGGTCTTTTTTTAGATCACCGCGAAACACGAAAGTTAGTTGCAGACATATCTCAAGGAAAAAGTGTACTAAATTTATTTGCATACACATGTTCATTTAGTGTTCATGCTGCAGCTGCAGGAGCTAAATTTACAAAAAGTGTTGATATGTCTAACACATATACAGCTTGGGGAATTGATAATTTCAAGATAAACTCTCTTTCACTAAAAAATAATGTTGTTGTGAGGGCAGATTGTCTTAAGTTTCTGGATGAGGAAATTCGTTCGGCAGTAAAATATGATATCATTATCATTGATCCTCCAACAATTTCGCGATCGAAGAAAATGGATCAATTGTTCGATATTCAAGTGGATTATATATCGCTTATTTCGAAGTCTTTAGCTCTTCTTGCTAAAGGTGGGGTGATTTTCTTTAGCACAAATTCGCGGAAATTCGTCTTTAATAAAGAATATTTTGCAGATTGTATGGTTGTGGATATATCTAAAAAAACATTTCCAATTGATTTTCACGATCCAAAAATACACCGCTGTTGGAAAATATCTTTGAATCAATCACAATAAAATTCTTTTGAATTTTTCTTCATTAGTGTTATGAATAAATTGTACTAAACAATTTATTGGAGAAAAGTATGTCAAATATTTTCAAGACTATCATTTTAAAGGGATGTATTCCTAGTTTATTATTGCTTCCATGTTTATTGGCTGCTGATGAAGGCCGTGAAAGAGGGGAGCGCGAAGGTGCTACAAGAAACGCTCAGAAAGTAAGTGAAAGAAAAGAACAAATTAGAAATCCTCAATCGACGCATGTTCAAGCTAATGTAAACCGTAATGTAGATACTGGTGTAAACCGTTCGAGAGATTGGAATCGTCGCTACGATAGAGACAACCATTCCAATAACTACTACTATGTTGCACCTGCCCCATATACGTATTATACTCCAAACGCTACTGGATATTATCCATATGTTACTGGAGGGTACTCTTATCCAAATTCAGGTTATTATTACAACAATAACAACTATTACCCAAACACAAATTACATCTATCCACCAAGCATTAGCGATTATTACAACCCTACTTACACAAATCCAACTTCCTATTATGATGCTAACTCCTATTATAACAACAACCCTTATTACAATCAGTATTAAGCGTGAGCTTAGCGGCTCTTCGTTAGCTCGGAGAGCGTCTGTTCAAAGCCCAGAGTGACGTAAGGAACTCTGGGTAAACAAAATAAAGATTAGAGCTCGTAGAGCGACTCAAATTTGCGACGATATGCTAACTCTCTTTAATAAGACAAGACACACAAATTACTTGAAACATTTCTTTGTAATAATCTCACATTTGAGTCGCTCTACGAGCTCTATTCTTTATTTTGTTTACCCAGAGTTCCTTACGTCACTCTGGGCTTTGAACAGACGCTCTCCGAGCTAAGGAATAGTCGACAGGCTTTTATCTAACCTAACTTATTATATAACCCCTCTGCGCCTCCCCGTCTCCCTGTCTCTGCGTTAAGCTTTAGGCCTCTTTTATTGTAACTTTGATTATTTACATAACAACTCTATCATTTTTGGTTGCCAACAACTCATTTGTGTGATGAACCTAATTTTTCTTTATTTCTATTTGTATTTACTATATTATTGGTTCATGACATTACTTCTTAGCTGCCAAGGAATATGTAAATCCTTTGGTTCAAAATCATTATTCAAAGAACTTTCTTTCGGACTTTTTAAGGGGGATAAAGTTGGCCTAATCGGTCCTAATGGATCCGGTAAATCGACTTTACTCAAAATTCTTACTGGATTAGAAAGTCCAGATGAAGGAACAATTGCCGGCAATCGGACACTGCGTGTTGGCTATGTAGCTCAAGATGCTGTATTTCCCAATAAGACCCTAACAGAAATTGTTGTAGATGCCTTGTCGGGAGATCATACTCTTAGTCACTATGAAAAGGTGACCAAAGCAAGCATTATCTTAAGTAAGTTAGGATTCCCTGATCCCGATCAAAAAGCCGAGTCTCTTTCAGGTGGATGGAAAAAAAGATTAGATATTGCCCGTGAGGTTGTCAAATCTCCAGATATCTTATTTTTGGATGAACCCACCAACCATCTTGATTTGGAAGGAATCTTATGGTTGGAAAAATATTTAAATAATGCTCCTTTTGCTTATCTAATCATTAGTCATGATCGCTATTTCCTTGAGAATGTAACAACTCGCATGATGGAGCTTAATAAGACCTATCCAAAAGGACTTTTTACTGTTGACGGCTCTTATAGTGCATTCATCGAAAAAAGAGAAGAATTTTTGAGCGGACAACAACAGCAAGAACGCTCCTTGGCCTCTAAAGTAAGGCGTGAAGTCGAATGGCTCAAACAAAATCCAAAAGCACGAACAGTTAAGTCTTCAGCACGTGTCCAAGAAGCTCATTCACTCATTCAAGATTTGAGCGAGTTAAAGGGTAGAAATAAGACCTCTCAAAATCAGATCGATTTTGTTGGCTCTGAAAGACAAACACAGAAGTTTCTTGTCGCTACCAATGTTGGCAAATCCATGGGTGAACGACAATTATTTGCCCATCTTAACTTTACATTATCACCCGGTGTTCGTTTGGGGATAGTAGGTTTGAATGGTAGTGGTAAGACGACACTTTTGAGATTGTTGACAGGGGAAATTTTGCCCGATCAGGGGACAATAAAATATGCAGATGGAATAAAAATAGTTTATTTTGACCAACATCGTGTTAGCCTCCCTTCAGATACAACATTACGTCGCGCATTAGCTCCTGAAGGGGATACAGTAATTTATAGAGGCAGATCTATTCACGTTAATGCATGGTGCAAACGATTTTTATTTACGCCCGATCGTTTAGATCTTCCTTTTGGACAGCTTTCAGGTGGTGAAAAGGCGAGGGTACATATAGCACGACTGATGTTAAAGCCAGCGGATATTTTGCTTCTTGATGAACCTACAAATGATTTAGATATTCCGACTCTAGAAATTTTAGAGGAAAGCCTGGTGGAGTTCCCAGGAGCTCTTGTCATGATTTCGCACGACCGTTATATGTTAGATCAAATTTCAAATGTGATCCTAGGACTTGGTGGGGGAACTGAAGGTGGTCTTTTTGCAGATTATCGTCAATGGGAAAAATTTCAGGCTGACGAACAAGAAAAGAAACAATTAGAAATAAATATAAAAAAAACAAATCCAGCTAAGGCAAATGTAGATACGACAGCTAATGAGATTAAGCCAAAGAAAATGACATTTGCTGAAAAGCATGAATGGGAAAAAATCGAAGGTAAGATCTTGTTGGTAGAAAAAGAAATCGAAGTTTTTCATCAGCTGCTTCAAGACCCAAAGATTACAGATGATATGGAAAAAATGCAGGAGATCTGTGAAAAACTTGGCGAAAAACAAAAAGAACATGATGCTCTGTTTGCACGGTGGGAAGAATTAGAGTCTCTTAAATAATAGTAGAGGCTGGCAAGTAATCTAAACCAGCTATAAATATTATTTTCTTTTATCGATTGGACATGAATTTTTTCCAAGGATTTGATAAATAATACACCAACTCATCAATGCCTCAAAAATTACAAAGACACCAATTGCAAAAGCTATCCAACTATTTTGCCACCATGCATAAAGAAATATGACTAAGGCTAAAAACAGCCTCAAAATTCTACCAAATGAATTAATATTTTTTTTCACTTTTTCAATCTCCTTGGGTCTAATTTCAAGTTTTTTATATTTACCTTCACCCCATTAAAAGACAATAAATTTTCATATATTTTGAAATTTTATTTGACCAACTTTGTAATAGATGGTAATATTTAATTCATTAAAGATAAAAAATGAAATAAAATAGTAATATTAAGAATGTGTTAAGATTGAAGTTGTTATTTTTTTAAAAGATAATAATCGCAGGTTATCATGTTGACTTACAAAAGATTTTGAATATCTGATTATTCACTAATACATAAAAGTTAAAAGAGAGATGAACACGATGAGCGCAAGTACAAATTTAGGACCGGATAGCGTAACTAGAAGTGAATCTAATAAAAACACCCCTCCTCCTTTGAGTGGTCCTGTGCGCTGGTGCAATAATCAATTTGTAGCTATTGCTAACCATAGTCAAATTAAGGCTCCTTATAGAAGTATCAAGATCATTAATCAGTTAGTATTGGTATTATTTGCTATAATTGCCTATTTACCAAGTTTTGTACTCGCAGTAGTAGGCCTTTGCGGACGCGGTATTTATCAAATTCATCACAGCATCATTGATCAAGGATCGAATCATACAGCTTCTACACCCGCAACTACCAGTAATACTAATAATCAAACTAATGGAGAGGCTAAAGAACTTCAACAAACAGCTGATAAAATCAGTACTCAAACGCATTCATCCGCTAGTGCTATTCCTCCTAAGTATGATCCTAAAAATTATGTATTGAAGCCAATTGATCCGAAAAATCCTCCAAAAATTGTTGAACAGCCTAAATCTCAAACTCCTCACACCCAGACGCACACTTCATTAAAAAAACCAACAACATCCACACCCCAAAAACAAAAAGAATTAGAATTGGATGAAATGATAAAAGCCCAAGCAATGATGATGCAGGAATTAGGTTTGGATTTAGATGATGTAGGTTTTAATCCAGATTTTTTCGTTAATGCCTCTGAAGCTGCAGCAGCAAAAGCAAAACTAAAGGCGGCTCCTTTAAAAGAAAAGGTTGTAGAACCAGTAAAATTAAAAGATCCAGTAAAAGCAAAAGAGGCAGCAAAAGCAAAGGCAGACCCTTTAAAGGATGATACGGACATTATTATGGCAGCCATTAAGCAGAATGGTTTAGCACTTCAATTCGTAGATCCGAGTCTAAGTACGAACCCTCTCAAGGCACCATTAAAATCTCCTGAGATTCCAAAGCCTTTAGAAAAATCTCCAACCTCTGTTGCTCCAAAAGAAGTTGTAGCTCCAAAAGAAATTGTAGCTCCAAAAGAAGTTGTAACACCAAAAGAAGTTGTGGAACCAAAAGTGTCTTCAAAACCAGAAGAATTAACGCCATCCAAGACATACTTGAAGTTGGATGAAGACAGCGTCGTGGCAGCTGCATTGAATTTATATAGCGACAAAGCAATCTTGAAACAAGTGCCTACATTTTCAGCAGAGATTCTAGGTTCAAACCCATCAGCTAAAACACTGCTTGAAAAATTGTTAGATAAAAGTTTTTGCCTTGGTGCAACGAATGAACAGGAAGAATTGATGTATTCTTACATTCTTACTAATATGGTCTATTTCAAGCTTAATGCCACACGGACCATTTTTATGAGTGGTATACAATATAATGACCAAGCAACTATTGATAAATATCTATCTCAAAAAAGCAATGAATCCAATGAAGGGCTTAAAAAAGAAATCGAAAAATTGGGTAAACCAAGTTTCAAATTGATCGAGCTCCTCAACAAGGCTAAAAATTTTGGCATTCGCATCGTAGGCATAGGCCATACAGAAACAAATGTTGGAGGAACACCAGTAGGCAACTATGTGACATACAGAATAGTTGATCATGAAAGCATCCAAAGAAATGCCGGTAAATTCGCTATTTGTACGAATATCGACAATATGTCAAGAACTAAGAAGAATGACCAAGTCCCAGGGATATCGGAAATATTTGGATTAACAGCTGCTCTGATTCAACCTCGAAAAGGGGATGATCCATCAATAATTTATGGAAATGATGCGATCAAAGCAAAAAATCAATTAGACACTTTGACACCAATCGATCTACAGATTAACCTCTAAAATGTTTAATAAAAAAACTCATTTATATATAATGAATTTAATAAATTTTAAATGAATAAAAAAGGAAATTTTAATTATGTCCTCAGTTAATACAAGCGCTGAATATAAAATAATCAAATTAAACCCTATTCCCTTGACAGCTCCAGTTAAATGGTGTTCTAGAAAAATTGTTGATCTTACTGATATATGGGGCCATCTTCAAAATTTTGAACTTTTGCAAATTATTAAGAAAACGATTTTAGCAGCCATTGCAACGGTTTTAGTTATTCCCACATCTGTCATAGGCTGCGTTGGGATGTGTGGAAGAGGCTTTTATCAAATTGGCGTTGAGGTGAATGGGGATAGAATTGAATCCAGCGACAACCAAGAAAATTCATCTTCAGAAGATAATGGAAATACACAACAATCTACGCAAAAATCTATAAATCAATCATCAAATGCGTCTAAGCCAAAAGGAACAACAAATCAAAGTACTTCAAATAAAACACAGAAAAAAAGTACTGGATCTGAAAGTCTAACGCCTGCTCAGAAAGAAAAAAATTATAATGATATGCTTAAGGCTCAATTTGATTTAGCCAGTGGTGCACAGGTTGAATTCAATGAGATTAGTACATTTATTTAAGCCTAGTTCGTAAGCTTATTTCTATAAAACCCAAAATACGGGTTATAAATAAAACATCACAAGTGATTGTGATGTTTTCCTTTCCCGCTTTTTTACCCACATTTACCTAAAAAAAGTTCTTTGTGTTAGGCCTGAGGTGCCGACGTGAAATAGCCCAGGTCGCAGCAAAGCGCATGCTTTTACCCACAAGTAGCTAAAATGTTAATAATGAGGATATATAATAACATTATGAGTTTACGCAGTTTACTTTGACAGTCTCACGTAAGCGCCAATTGTAGAAATATTTACAAATTTGGCACTTTATAACAAAGCGAAAAGAACTTTGGATCCCGCTTCTCTTCATGTCTTTGTGTCTTTGTGTCTTTGTGTTGAATTTTTTTAAACTCTTTCTTACATTAACAATGTCTATAATAATTAAACACAAAGACACAAAGACACGAAGAGAGGCGTGATCCTATATTCTTCTAAATTTGTTCTGGTTATTTCAGCCATTAAATCTTTTGTCTTAACTATTATTAATCTCTTTTCACAAACCATCACTACAATAATAAGCGTTAAATATAGGCATGTAGACAAATATGGCGCTTCATAACAAAGCGAAAGGCGTCTTTTGCTTTTCTTAAGATAAATAGAACTGTAAATAAATAAGGAATTCTCATATTTCTACAAATTATAGATCAATTTAAATGTCGCCCCATAGATATTTAATTTAGTTTCAATGAAATCGAAGGGGAAATTGACTTGTTGACCGTAATGTCGATATTCATAAAATGGAACTACACCGAAGTCAAATCCATAACACCACTTATATACAACAGGCAATTCAACTCTATATTGCATTTCATTTTTTACCCTCATTGTTACATCATCAAATTCTGAATCGTGGCTAATTTTATTTTTCGCATCAATTAAATATTTAGCTTTAAAATTTAAACCAATAAACCAATCGCAACCTACACTCATTCCAGATAAAAAGCCTCCGCATACATATCCATACTTAATTTGTGTATGGATTGTTAGGGGAGAAGGATGAACAAAATTGTTGGTTTCTTCTCCATAACCACCACCCAAGAAGGGTGTAACAAAGATCCGGCAGCTGCGTTTTTGTTGAAAAGTATAACCTATTCGACCTTCAATGTTGGCATCATAAAAATTTGATTTTAGTTCAGATCCCTTACTCGAGTGTCCGTGAAGCCTTCCTCCTGCATAAACAGCATCTAATCCCCAATAGATTCGATTGCGTTTGATTCTATCATAACCTACACGACCTCCATAAACCCATCCCTTTTGCTTAGCACCCTTTTCACGTAAGCGATTCACGTAATATATTTCGGGACCCGCATAAAAAATATGATTTTGAGTGAGTCGTGGAGAGCAAACTTTGTACTCTTCACAATTTTCTGCTGGACAATCAGCAAAAATATTTTGATAGAGTGTGCTACTAAAAAAAATAAGAATCATCAATTTGAATATATACATAAGTCCGAAGTGAGTGGGGGTTTTCAACAAATCTTTAAAAAGTCTTTCAAAATAAAATTTATATGCTAAAATGTCACGTAAAAAATTTTTAAATTTTTTCTTGCATTATACTGATTTCAGTATAAAGATAATGTTTTTATATAGACCATAGGATAAAAAATTTAACCGGACTGATGAAAAATGAATAAAATTTATTTTATGCATATCTTTTTAGCTTTATCTCTTACAACAGTATCGTTGAATGGAGAAGAAATAGTTGTTAGAACCAATAGCGGAGACACTCTTACCCTCGAAATTGACCCTGAGATGCCTTTCAATCAAGTAATTAATCAAATTGAAAACGTCATGTTATCCTTTCATAACGATCAGGTTTTGAAAACTGATGATTCTTATTTCGTCACTTCAGAACAGGATGTAAAACAATCAAACTCTTATTCTCAAATGGTATTAGATTTTTTTGGTGGAAATGAAGACAATAAAAAACCTAATAGCCCACGCAATTATCAAAAGCCCGTTTCTGATAAAGAAAAAGCTGATATCAGATATATAGTAACCACTCTTGCAAAAAGCTCTTGGTTACAATTGCTGAAAGAGAAATCGTCTCTCGATCGAGCAGGTGACCGAATTGACCATATTCATCCTCTTAGATTCCTAATGTGTGTCTTTACTGATGAAGAGTTAAAATCTGGATTTCATGCCATCAAGGGCAATGGTGGAAAAGTATGGAATGAATTTTTCGGTGGTTTATCAAAAAGTTTGGATCAGGAATCAAAACGCGATAATATGAGTAAAGAAGACATTCAAGATTTTGCAAATACTTTAAAAATTAAAGTCGGCGATATCAATGATCCAATTCAAAAGAGACGTTGGAATGACTTGGCGTCTGCTTTAGTTAAGCTTCTTCCTAGAACAGGGAATCACGGAAGATATGATCAATAAACGATGAATTCATAATCGAACACCCAATAGTGAGAACATGTCCAGATTTTTAAGGAGCGTGAATGAGTCGTTTTTTTAAAAGATTAAATTATAGCATCGGTAATGAAGACTGGGAAACAGAACATCTCGCTCTACGGATACAACCGAACGATCATGTCGTATGCGTAACGGCCAGCGGTGATAGACCTTTAAATATACTGTTGGATGATCCTAAAGAGGTTCTTGCTATAGATCTCAATCCATCCCAAAATTATTTACTCGACTTGAAAATGGCGGCAATGCGTGAATTAGATTATGATCATTATCTTTCGTTTCTTGGAGTAGGCCCGAACAAACATCGAGAAGAGTGTTTAAAAAAAATAACCAAACACATGCACCGAGATTCGAACCAATATTGGCTAAAAAATAAGAAATTAGTGTCGAAAGGAGTGTTGTATCAAGGAAGAATCGAGAAATGGACTGATAAGTTGTCCAAAGTGTTCCAATTAGTTCGTGGATCCAAGATTAAACAGTTGTTTGAATTTGATAATTTAGAAGAACAAAGAATTTTTGTAAAAAAACATTGGGATACATATCTTTGGCGAAAGACATTCGAAATTGGATTAAATCCCTTTATTTTGAAAAATTTTCTAAATGATCCCGGTCTTAATGAACACTTAGACTTCTATCCAGGCATATATCTTTGTAATCGTTTTAACGATGGTCTTATGAATTATTTAGCGAAAGAAAGTCTTCTACTTTCTTTGGTTTTTAAGGGAAAGGCTGGAAATGAAGCGTACACGCCCTATCTAACTGAAAATGGATTTAATATTATAAGAACACGATTGGATCGCATTACTTTTAAGAATAAAAATATCATACAATTTTTGGAAGAATCCACAAAAGATAGTTTCGATGCATTTTCATTATCAGATGTTGCCTCTTACATTAACGTTGAGAGTTTTCATAAGCTTTTACATGGTGTACAACATAGTGCTAAATCCGGTGCTAGATTTTCAATACGGGAGTTTATGTCTCGTCGATCCATACCAGAACATATTGGAAAATTTTTAACTCGCGATCCAATCTTAGAAAAAAAACTTGAAAAGCAAGATCGATGCTTTATCTATAGTTTTATGACGGGAACAGTCAAACAAAAATAGGTTGCTTAGCAAAACAGGAAATCGATGTTAGAATCTAGTGGGTGGAAACGCTCTAGAACCACACCAAGTCTTCGAGAAAGTCACCAAACCATTCCTGTACCAAGCCATTGGCCTTGGTGGCGCAAAATGTTAGCATTTGCGGGTCCAGGATATCTTGTCGCTGTTGGATACATGGATCCTGGAAATTGGGCCACAGACCTTGCTGGTGGGTCTGCATTCGGGTATAGTTTATTAAGTATCATTCTCATCTCTAACCTACTTGCAATTCTGCTTCAATCACTAGCGGGTAGATTAGGGATCGTCACTGGTCGTGATTTAGCACAAGCTTGTCGAGACCATTATTCATACAAAACTGCGATGGTATTATGGGTTTTATCGGAAATTGCCATATGTGCGACGGATTTAGCTGAAATTATTGGCTCAGCAATAGCTCTTAACTTATTATTTAATTTACCTTTGATATGGGGCGTTTTCATCACTGTATTTGATGTTTTTATTATTATGTATTTTCAGAAGTTTAACTTTCGCATTATCGAATCAATTATTGTGATTTTGATGTTAATAATTGCAGGCTGTTTTTGGTTTGAAATATTTTATTCTAAACCAGATTTTGGTCAAATTTTAAAAGGCTTTGTTCCCACTTCTGAAATATTACGCAATCCAGAAATGCTATATATTAGCATAGGCATTGTTGGAGCCACTGTGATGCCACATAATCTTTATCTTCATTCTTCAATCGTTCAAACTAGAAAATATCCTGACACCAACCTGGGTAAGCGAGAAGCAATAAAATTTGTAAATATCGACTCCACTGTAGCGCTAACATTTGCTTTTTTAATCAATGCTGCAATTCTTATTATGGCTGCAGCAGTATTTCATAGAAATGGACATACAAATATTGCTGAAATTCAAGATGCCTATAAACTTTTAAGTCCACAACTCGACATTCCAATAGCTAGCACTTTGTTTGCTATTGCACTATTAGCTGCAGGGCAGAACTCTACCATTACAGGAACTTTATCTAGTCAAATCGTAATGGAAGGATTTTTAGATATCCGACTTAGGCCATGGCTACGACGATTGATCACACGGAGTATTGCTATTATACCCGCAATAATTTGTGTATTATTATATGGAGAGAGTGGTATTGCCCACTTACTTATTTTTAGTCAGGTGATTCTAAGTCTCCAATTGGGGTTTGCAGTCATTCCTTTGGTTATTTTTACTGGAGATCGGAAAAAAATGGGTGAGTTTGTGAATTCGCTCTGGATCAAATGGCTAGCCTGGCTTGGAGCTGGATTGATTGTTATATTAAATATTAAATATCTTATTGATTTTGTTTGGAGTTAGTATTATGTATAAAAAAATTCTTGTCGCTTTAGAGAATAGTATAGCAGATAAAACACTTCTTCCGCATATCACACAACTGGCACAAATTCATCATTCTCATTTATTATTACTTCATGTCGCTGATGGGTGGGTTGCGCGTCATTTTAATGAACTGATGCTTAAAGAATCAGATGAAATGATTCAAGATCGAAAGTATTTAGAGGAAACAGCAGAAAAATTGCGAAAAAAAGGATTAAAAGTTACGACGCATTTAGCTCTTGGGAATCCCCCAGAAGAGATTTTAAAGGTAGGTGAAGAGCAGCGTTGTGATCTTATTGCGATGACATCACACGGGCATCGTTTTTTTGCTGATTTCCTCTTTGGTAGCACGATTGAAGAGGTTAGGCATCAATCGGAAATTCCATTGTTGGTAGTAAAGTGGTCTAAAAAATAAACTCTAGCAAAACTCATTTGAGTTTGCATCCTTTGATCTTAAAAATGAAACTAATATAGACATCACTTTGTTAGCTCTGTAGAGCGTTTGTTCAAAGCCCAGAGTGACCCTAAGGGAACTCTGGGTAAATAAAAAAAATAATTAGAGCCCGTATAGGGCGACTCAAATGTGAGTTAATAAATTGATTTCTTATTTAATTAAATAAATGCAGTAGAAATGAATAGCAGTTAGTAATGAATAATTGGATTATTTCAAATAGCATTTTGTCTGAATTTTCTAGATTTAGAATTTTGGTTTTGCGTTAATTCTTTGGGTTAAGAATATATTTGAGTAAAAAATTTAAATTGTTTAATGGCGCATTTGAATCGCCCTATACGGGCTCTATTAATTTTTTTATTTACCCAGAGTTCCCTTAGGGTCACTCTGGGCTTTGAACAAACGCTCTACCGAGCTAACGAAGTGACTTTTATATTTGCAATCAATTTCTTGCTAATCTGAAGCGACACGCACTCGAAAGGGCTCGCCTTCATTTATTGAATCAAACCAAAAGTACCTTGCGAATATTAGCGACGATTTCTATTCCTTCTATCATCATCTAATTTTCTTTGATATCGCGCATCATCGATCTGGCGGTTTCTTAGACTATTTTCAATTCTCTGTTGATTTAATTTTTGGTCATTAAGTTTGTTCTCATAACCTTGTTGATCTAATTTTTGATCATTCAGTTTGTTCTCATAACTCTGTTGATCTAATTTTTCTTCATTTATTTTATTTTCAACTTGCTGGCTATCATATATTTTTTTTTCAACATTTGGTTTTTTATGATTCTTAGCGTCACTTTCAGCTTGTATACGTAATTCTTCCTGATGGATTTCTTCAGGATCTGTCAAAATTGAGGAAAGTTGAAAAATAGGTGTGCAAATTATTATAAACGTACTAATAATAACTATATTATTTAATTTAAATAACATCATATCACCTTTATTATTAGAGAATTATGTTAATTCTCGATCTTTTAATCATGAAATGGTCTTAAGAGATATCCACTTGAGAGACTAACGGTAGGTTGTAATATATCATATTTATTTAACACATTCCATAAAAATAATTTTAAATAGCAAGGATGCTAAAAATTCTTTCAAATTGTAATTAAAAATAGGTTGAGAGATAATTGTGTGCGCATAAGAATGAAATCAACAAGAAGATTAATAGTGATTCTTGTCTTATGAGATTAGCTCAATAAATTTTGTAATGAGGTTTTAATATGAAAGCGTTAGCAATCTTAATGACTTTGTGTTCTATCATGTTTCTTCCAGCTATACATGCTGAAGAACAAAATGCTGAAACAGTGCAAGAGGTGCTGATAAATGAATTACAACTTGATAAGATTGATTTCGATGAATTGCAAAAAGCTGCTTCTGATGAACCGACTAATCTATACGATTGTGTAAGCGGTTCTGATGAAGGCTTAGATTGTATACGCTGTATGCAAAGACAAATGATTCTTCAGCCGTATTCACAGGGCGTTAGATATGTTAAAGGGGCTCTTTGCCACGTTGGAAATTATAACCATTCATCTATCATTACAGTTTTAGAGGGATATAATGCTGGTCTACAAACAACTGTTGATTACTATGGATATGTTCTTGTCGTGAATTATCCTTATGTTATCGAGTGCACGCCTGGAGGAGGGGTTACTTATAAACATTCTTATCCCGATTCAACTGTAGTAACTGGTAGCAATCAATTGATTTATTTTCGTTAAAAATCTAGAATTTCACTTTATAAAAAAGAAACCTCTAAGTTTACTTAGGGGTTTCTTTTTTGTTGAAGATTTTTTTATTCTTGGAAATCTACATTCCACTCAGCTTGTTTGATTGCACGTTGAAGTAATTGATTGAGAGCGGTAATAATTTTAGTATCGCCACCGAATTCGATGGAATGTCCGGCATTATCTTCTAAATGAATGAAAAAAGTTCCTTTCTCACCTGGTTTAGCCATAATTTTATTAATTAATACGGGTTCTTCGCCCATTGGTTTTCTTGTAATGCGACTTGAATATTTTTCAGCCATCGGTTGACGTTGAGCTTTTTCCTGTTCGATTTTTTGAACAATTTCTTGCTTTTCTTGATCCTTAACGGTTTCATTCATTTTATTACTTTTCATCAATTGATCAAGAATAGAGATAAGAGCTTTAGCAGCTCTACGTGTAATCCAAAAACGGTATTCGCACCAATCTTGAGTAAACAATGTTAGCGTTAAACGATCTTGGAGTTGATCGTAATTAATTTGCATTTGTTGTAATTGCGACATATGTATCTAGCTCCACCAGGTATGTTTACCATAAAAACTAGGGAAGTTAAATTCAATCTTAATCAAATTTTTTATTCAATAATTCTGTCAATAAGGATTCAAAACAATTGGGGTTGACAGTATTATAATTAAGAAGTATCAAATATCAAGAAACAGGAGATTAATATGAAAAAATTTCTGATTGCTATTGTTAGCATGGTGTTATTAAGTCAGTCGGTAGAAGCAGCATTACCCCCATTATATCAAAGTAAAAAAGAAATCGATGCCATTTTTGCTAGTCCGGAATATGGTCAAGTATTCCAATCAGGCGAATTAATTACTGAGATTAAAAGAACAGAAAATGGATTTGACATTTCAACAAATAAAAATCGCGTGCACGTAGATATTATATACCAATCTAATCCTAAACCAGGCCCAATACAGTTTAAGGTGAAATTTGGCACACCAGAAAAATTAAATGGAATGAATTAATTTTTAGGGAAGTCATGAAGAATACAGAAATTCGAGAAGCTGTCACATTAGTAAATGAAGGTGAAAAAATTTTTGGGATTTTGCATCGTCCTTTGAAAAAGCAGAAAGTCCCTGCTGTTCTTATTTGTTCGGGATTTGCGGGAAATAAATGTGGTAAATCTCGTCTATTTGTTCGTCTTGCACAGGAGCTCGTCAAACAAGGAATTGCTGTTTTCCGATTTGACTATCGGGGTGCTGGTGATAGTGAAGGGGAATTTCAAGATATCACCATCGAGGGGAAACTCAGCGACACTTTAACGTGTCTTGATTTTTTAACTCGTGACTTACAAATTGATCCAACAAGAATAGGTCTCTTAGGGCGTTCTTTGGGTGGCGTTATTTCCATCCTGGCAGCAAATCGTTATAAGACAATTAAAAGTTTGGTTTTATGGGCTCCTGTTTATAATAGTTCACACTGGCAAAATTTATGGAAGGCTTTTCAAGCAAATAAGCTAGATAAAAAACAGAAAATTGAAATTCAAAGTCTTCCTGCTGGAGTTCCAAATCTACAATTTTTACGTCAATTCTTTCAATTAGACATGGAGAAAGAATTGATGTCTTTAGAAAAAATTCCTTTATTACATATTGAAGCAGACCGTGATAGTATTGTAAAAGGGGAGCATGGCAAGGCATATCGAAGTATTCGCCAGCAATCGGATAATACGCATTTTATTCAATTAGAAAATAGCGATCATGACTTTTCAGATTTCAATGACCAAATTATTGCAGTACGAGAAACCTGCCAATGGTATAAACAAACACTTTTCTCTTGAGGTAGCCGATGGCTTCATTAAGTTCATTACAACGGTATCGTCTCACATATAAACCAAAACTTCCTTCAGATTTACAAAAGCTTCTATTTCTCGTTCCTGAACCGATTAAGGCTACTCACGCAAATGAACATTCGAAAGAGCTTTTGCCGCTTTTTCCTCATACATCCCAACAGCCAACAATAAAATTTAAGTTGGTTGATCGTCCTGTTACACCAAAACTCTTAAAATTAGGGGTTGTTCTTTCAGGAGGTCAGGCTGCTGGAGGGCATAATGTTATTTCCGGGATATTTGATGCATTGAAAAAATTTAATCCAAATAACAAACTTATTGGTTTTCTAGATGGTCCAAATGGGATTATCAAGAATCAAACCATTGAAATTACTGAAGAATTGCTTAGTCTTTACCGTAATCAAGGAGGGTTTGATATCATAGGTTCAGGAAGAACTAAGATAGAAACACCCGAACAATTCATTGATGCTGAAAATACCATCAAGAATTTAGATTTAGATGGACTTGTCGTAATAGGTGGGGATGATTCGAATACAAATGCGGCCTTTTTAGCTGAGTATTTTTTGGAAAAGGGATTAAAAACAAAAGTCATCGGCGTTCCTAAAACGATTGATGGCGATTTAAAAAATGAATTAATAGAAACATCATTTGGCTTTGACACAGCTTGTAAAATTTATTCAGAAAATATCGGTAACATTCACAAAGATATGCTTTCTGCAAAGAAGTACTATTATTTCATTAAATTAATGGGGCGATCTGCTTCACATATTACCCTAGAATGTGCTCTACAGACACATCCAAATTTAACATTAATCGGAGAAGAAATATTAGATAAGAAACTTTCTTTAGATGATATCATTAAAGAAATCGCTGATATGGTTGTGATGCGCGCAGAAAAAGGGAAAAATTACGGCACGATTTTAATTTGTGAAGGGGTCATTGAATTCATACCTGAAATCAGGCAAATGATTTTAGAGCTAAATTCTTTACTCGCTGCTGACAAGCCACATTTAGCTAAACTAGAAAATACTCTTCTTCACAAAGATAAAGTTGAATATATTTGTAAGCAGATGAGTTCAACATCATCAGAATCTTTCAGAAAAATACCACAATATATCCAAGAACAACTTCTATTTGATCGTGATCCCCATGGAAATGTTCAAGTTTCTAAGATTGAAACCGAAAGAATGATATTAAATTTAGTCGAGGAAGAACTTAAAAAACGTAAGAAGCACGGAAAATATTCCGGTAAATTTGCACCACAACCACTATTCTATGGTTATGAAGGGCGTTCTGGTCTTCCATCAAATTTTGATAGCCAATATTGTTATGCTTTAGGGCATCTAGCAGCTTTACTTATTCAATCAGGAGCAACGGGATGTATGTGTTGCATTGGGCAGTTAACAAAACCTGTTGAAGAGTGGACTATAGCAGGCATTCCAATTTATGGGATGTTGCACATGGAAATTAGAGAAGGCAAAAAAAAGGCTGTGATTCAAAGATCTTTAGTGGATTTAAACGGGGCTGTTTTCACAGCATTTGCAGTGATGAGAGAAACATGGAAATTTTCGGATGATTTTTGTTGTCCTGGGCCAATACAATTTGAGGGCCCCGCCGAAATAACCGAATCGATTCCCATGACGTTGAGATTGGAGCGGAAGTGTGATCGGTGACATAGTTTATGCTTGATTCAACACAATACTTCTTTGTTTCTTAGTGCCTTTGTGTCTTTGTGTTTAATTATTGCAGGCAATACAGGTTCTTATTCGCGCTTGATTGAATTGTGGGGGGTGAGTTAACGAGCTTAGACTAATTCAACACAAAGACACAAAGAGAAGGCGCAATCTGTAACATAGTTTACACTTAATTCACCACAAGCCTTCTTTGTTTCTTCGTGTCTTCGTGTCTTTGTGTTTAATTATAGCAGGTAATTCAACACAAAGACACTAAGATAAGGCGCAATCTGTAACATAGTTTACACTTGATTCATCACAAGTCTTCTTTGTTTCTTCGTGTCTTAGTACCTTTGTGTTTAATCCGTTTTTAACAAGGTGGGTTCACCATAACTTTTTGCTTGATCGGCATCGAGTTTTTCTTTAGCAATAATCTCATCAATCAAAGTTTCTGTTATTTCGACCTGGCGATTTGGGAATGCATTTTGTCGTTGGATGATTGCTTTTTGCATCGCTGGATTTAGATAGTGCAACGTTATGAAAAACTGCTTTAGAAGATTATCTTCTTTTTCATTAGATGAAGGAGCTTTTTGAATTTTTATAGATAATTTAAATAATTCATCTTTCAAATTGTTGTACTTTTCTCTTAAATCATTCAACGAAGTCCAATTGTGGATTTCTTTTTTCAATTCTTCATTTTTCGCTTCAATTTGTTCATCTAATGTCTTTATTTCATGCATCATATTTTGTCCTATCTTAGTATCAAGAACGAGTTCGGAACCCATTCCTCTTAAATAGTTGCAAGATAATAATGCTCTTTTATCCTTCAATACTTGCAAAGCCTGAGCAATCTTAGGGTCAAGAGGGCTTCGAATTTGAGAGATTGCTTTTCCCATTATTTTTTTAGAAATGGCAGGTTGTGCTAAATGAGGTAGTTCTCTTTTTGTTCTATGATAAATCGAATTGAGAGTTTCATTTCTCACATGAATATTTGGAGCCTCTCTATATACTTGATTATTCAATATTAACACTGTTTGCTCTTCATTCGTTTCATCGATGGGTACTAACTGAACACGCCTTTCAATTGGTGCTTTACCAGCAATATGCATCTTATATTCTTCATATGTTGTGGCACCTATGACATATCTAAAGCACCCTGGATTTGTATCCATCAATGTTTTTAGCTTTTCACCAAGATCAAATTTCTTAATTTCCTTATCTTTCCAAGCCGAATGGATTTCATCGAAGAAGAAGATGATTTTGTCTTCATTTCCTTTGACTTCAGACTGAATTAGAGCTAGAGCCTCAGGGTCATTTAAATCGGAAGTATTAATATAAAAAACTTTCTTATCTTTTAAGTTGTCTGGAACATTCCCTGCAGCTATACGGCGTGCTAATTCTTTGATAATTTCTGATTTCCCCACGCCTGATTTTCCTACTAAAAGAGGATGAGTTCTTGTCCCTTTCGAATTAGACCCTAACAAATGAACAAGAGTATCTACAACAGCATCTCGTCCTAAAACCGGATCAAAATTGCCAAGCGCTGCCTCTTTGGTATAATTGATACATCCGTGAATTTCATCTGGACCAGGTTTTAACCATTTATGATAACAGAACAATAGGGTTCCTGTTGCAATTGAAGTTACACCTGCGAGTATTCCTGTTAAAGCGGCGCTTCCAACTAGAAGGGAGGCCCCATCAAACAGCAATTTTGCTCCTACGAGTAGTTCCATCACAATACGCATCCTGTACATTAATTCCCATGGGCTGTGTGGATCATCGAAAAGGTTATTTAAATTCAAAAACATTAAAGTAAACCTTATCGCTTTATCTAAAGCACTAAGTATATATAGTGTCGATGTTTGCTTAATTGTATTCATTCTCTCTTCACATTCCATAGAAAATTGGCTTTTTACTATGGTAGACATCTCTTTAGCAGATTTACGGGTACTTTCAAAAAAGGTATGATTGTTTTTTGCAGTAGCTTCCAATTTTTCAAGAGAGATAAGCCCTTGTAAATTTTCAAGAAGTTGCTTTGGAGCCAGTTTAGATCCATCTTCTAGGGATCTTTTGAAAAGTTTTTCTATTAGTTTTTGAGTCTGTTCAGGAGGGAGATGATTTAGTATTTTTGATATATAGGGACGTAGCTTTGGGAATTCTGAGGAAGAAAAGACGTCAAATATATGTTTATTATTTTTACTATTTATAACTAAGTGTGAAGATGTTAATGATGCTAAATTTCTTATTTCCTTGTGTAGGGGGCTAGGGTTTAACCAATATTCTTTTAACTTCAACCAAACGGATGGATTTTTTGGTAGGTTACTTTCGGTATTGATGTATTTAAAATGATTAGTATTGTTTTTTGGAGTTATTTCACAAAAATTAGTTCGATTATTAACAATGTAATTACTTTGAACAGTCATAATTTGCAACTTAGTTATTTGTTAGTGTTATTAATTAATTAAATCACGATTATAGTAAATTAAAATGTTTAAATCAAATTAATGTTTTATAATTATTATGTTAAGTTTTAGTTAAGTAGTTCAAAGAGTTTATTTTTTTTAATTACTATAGAATTTTTTGAGGAAATAAAATATTTGGATTGTAGCAATTCAATTATTTAGTTATAAAACCTAGGCATCGGTTATCATACCACACGCAGGTAGGGTTGACATTTTTTGCTGCGTGAAAGGCCAATAACATCCACACCTTTGGAGTGGAGGTAAGCGTCAATTCTAGACATACTGACAAAAATGGCGCTTCATAACAAAGCGAAAGAGGACTTTCGCACTCCAAACGCTACGCGTAGCTTTGGAAATCTGTAGCATAAATATTTCTTAAAGCCACGCAAAGCGTTTGGAGTGCGAAAGGGCCTTGTTGCATAATTTAAGATGTTGATCTTAAAGCTTATTTGTAAATTGCACTAGCAGCAAAAATATGATAAGGGCGCTCACAAAGCTTTTGGCATACCTGCATTCTAAGCGATCAAGACTGAACCTTAGTCACTTAAATTATGCAACAACGCCGTGCGAAAGTCCTCTTTCGCTTTGTTATAAAGCGCCATATTTGTATACATGCCTATAGTTGACGCTTACCTTTGGAGAGCTGTCACAACCGACCGCACACCAAAGGTGTGGATGCCGTTCATACGGAAAAAAAATGTCTATTTTGACGACTATGGGCCACAATGAAATTCAATATATTCTGAAGGGTTATTATGAAAAAATTTGTTCTCCTCTTACTTTTAGCATTGCTCATAATAATCATATTTTTGGCTTTTGATATAAAAAATGCATTTAGGGTTCTCCCAATAAAAGAATCAGCCACTCTAGAAGTGCCTCCTTTTGCAGATTGGCGAATATTTTCTGCTCAATCAGATAAATTTGAAGTAATGCTTCCAGCAGTTCCTCAGTATGCTAGAGAAACAGTTCCCGTTTCAATTACTGACAATTCGATGCGTCGTTATGAGATGTATGTTTCTCAACAGATTAATGGCCCTGTTTTTATGATTAGTTTGATCACATACCCAAAAGACTATAATACAAAAGATGAGCAAGGGATTTTGCATTCTATTGTGGATGAATTAATGCAATCTAAGCAGGGGAATAAAATAGTAAATATTAAGGAATCGCTCTATCAAAATCATGAAGCGATCGATTTTGATATTCAAAATAAGAAATTCAATGTGATGGGTAAGGCTTTTATCATTGATCATACCGTGTATCTATTGACATATATAGCTGATTTGCCTGATTCAGTTCTTGCTGACTATGAAAAATTTATTAATTCATTTAAGCTTCCAAAACAAGAAAGTTCTTTACCACCACTATCTAAATAGAAGAACTAAGAAATATTAATGCCTTCACAAAACCAACACAGAGAATTTCCTCCCACAAGACTTTGTGTACCCATTATTGGTCCTACTTATCTAGAAGTAGGTCAGCAATTAAATCGAGCTGTGCTATTCACAGATCTTGTTGAGTTACGACTTGATAAATGGGAGTCGATTGATTCAGAAAAAATTGAACGGTTAATCCAATTATATCCCCTAATATCGATGATATTTTGCTTACGTAAAAAGTCCCAAGGTGGTGTATATCATGGTTCTGAAACTGAAAGAATTTCAGTTATA
This sequence comes from Parachlamydiaceae bacterium, assembly GCA_013816265.1. Classification (GTDB taxonomy): domain Bacteria; phylum Chlamydiota; class Chlamydiia; order Chlamydiales; family Parachlamydiaceae; genus JACDES01. Next base: position 23,797 of record JACDES010000029.1, read on the forward strand.
TCTTCTCTTTTATTATTAAAACCCCATTTTATAGATATTGAAGCTGATGTTCCAATTGAGATTATTAAAAAATTACAAGATAGCTCTCAGGGTACAAAATGGATTGTATCTTGGCATGATTTTGAATCAACTCCTGAACATTTAGAAGCTATCTATAGACATATAAAGACTATCTCAGCCGATTACTATAAGATTGCTACACATGCACAATCTACCTATGATGCTCTGAGGATGCTATGTTTTGCAAAAACAATAAATTCAACTAAATCAATACTATGTGCTCTTTGCATGGGGCAAGAAGGAGAGTCCACGCGAATATTAAGTCCTCTTGTTGGCTGCCCTTTTATGTATGCAGCTCTTGATGATGGCTTAGAATCGGCTCCAGGACAGATACCGATTCGTACTTTACTCGAAAAGTACAATTTTAAAACTCTCGATAAAAGCACTGTGCTCTTTGGTCTGATAGGAAATCCTGTTGACAAAAGTCCAAGCGATACGACTCACAATGCAGTCCTAAGTCACTTTAGAATAAATGGTGTTTATGTCAAATTTAATGTGAAGGAAGAATCTTTACATTTGTGTTTAAAGCTTCTCAAAACAATTAATTTGAGAGGTCTTAGCGTTACAATGCCGTATAAAGAAAAAGTTATGGAATATTTAGATCTTATTGATCATTCTCTTACTGCCATAGGATCTTGCAACACGCTGCTTTATAACGATTCAATTCTAACAGGATGCAATACGGATGGTAAAGGGGCAATTGATGTTCTTGGATCCGATAATATTAAAGAAAAGCAAGTTGTAATAATAGGTTCAGGTGGCACTGCAAGAGCTATTATCTCCGAAGTAAAAAAACATAATGCCCAGATCACCGTACTAAATAGAACTTCAGCTCGATCTGAAGAAATAGCAGAGAAGTTTAATATAAAGTGGGGCTCACTGAGTGATTTATCAACTATTCGAAAAAGCGGTTATGATATATTGATTCAGACAACCCCAGTAGGTATGATGCCTGATATTAATTCAATGCCAATCTCTAGTGATGATATTGATCCTAAATCAGTTGTTCTTGATGTCATACTTAATCCTCGAGAAACACGTTTATTGCAAGAAGCAGCCAAAATGGGATGTAAAATACATTCAGGTATTGAAATGTTTTTAAAACAAGCTGTGCGACAATTTACCTATTGGTTAGGTAATACATTACCTCCCAATGAAGTAGAAGATGTCTTAAGAAAGAACCTCGGATTTCCAAATAAAATGATCGCAATATCTTCGTCAGCTACACTTCGAGGTACTATCACAATCCCTTCCTCGAAATCTCATTCTATTCGTGCAATTCTTTTAGGTGCAATGGCGGAGGGGAAATCATCAATCAAAAATGCATTGAATTCACCTGATATTACTCAGGCTATTACTGCTGCAAAACAACTAGGTGCTTATATTGAAGTCTCTAACAATAATCTTGTTATTAATGGTGTAGGAGGGAAGCCTTGTGCTGTTGACTCCGTCATTGATGTAGGGAATTCAGGTCAGGTTTTGCGTTTTGTAGCAGCTTTGACCTCTTTGAATAATACACACACTATATTAACTGGAGATCATTCCATTCGAACCAATCGTCCGATTCAACATTTGTTGGAGGGCTTGGAAAAATTAAATGTTTCTGCTGAATCAATAACACAAAATGGGTATGCACCGATTAAAGTAAAAGGACCTATGATAGCGGGTGAAACAACATTGTCAGGTGAAGATTCACAACCCGTGTCGGCTTTGTTGATGGCTTCTGCATTCGTCGATGGTATCACAACAATTAACGTGAAAAATGCAGGAGAAAAGCCTTGGATAAATCTCACGTTATCTTGGCTGGACCGTTTGGGTATAAGCTATACTAACGATGAATATGAAAGATATACTGTAAACGGTAAGTCCATTCATAAAGGGTTCACATATACTGTCCCATCCGATTTTAGTTCTTTAGCATTTCCTTTAGTTGCTGCATTGATAACAAATTCAGAAATTACAATTGAAAATGTTGATATGAACGATATTCAAGGGGATAAATTGATAATTCCATTATTGAAAGAAATGGGTGGGAATATTGTGGAGGATCCGATACATAAACGATTGCATGTAAAACGTGGATCGAAGCTTCAAGGGAAGGTCATCGATGTTAATCCGATGATTGATGCAATTGTGATATTGGCTGTTTTGGGATGCTTTGCAAATGGGGAGACTCACATATTTAATGGAAGAAATGCACGAAATAAAGAATGTGATCGCATTGAATGTATAACGATGGAATTAAGAAAAATGGGGGCAGATATTACTGCTACTGACGATGGATTAATAATCAGGAAATCGAATTTAAATGGAGCAACTGTTAAAAGTCACGATGACCATCGTATCGCACTTAGCTTATTGGTAGCAAGCTTTGCAGCAAGGGGTGAAACATGTGTAGAAGGAATTGAATGTATTGATAAAAGTTATCTAGGATTTATTGATGATATGAATGCTATCGGGGCCCATATTAAGATATGTTAAAAAAAAATATCACATTAATAGGATTTCAAAGTTCCGGTAAGACAACAATAGGTCAACAACTCGCTCTCAAGCTAAAAAAACAATTTGTCGATACTGATCATTTAATTGAGCAAAAATTTATCCCTTTAAAATGTACTCAAATCTATCAGCAGATAGGTGACGAATCATTTCGAAAACATGAATCTGAAATTATTAAAAGATTAGAAAATGATGTAAACATTGTTATAGCAACAGGTGGAGGCGGTATAATATTAGAAGAGAATCAGATTAGCCTAAAACAACACAGTGTTTTGATTTATTTACGAACTCCTTTAGAACTAATCAAGCAAAGGATTCTAACAGCAAAAGAGCTTCCTACCTATCTGGATGAAAAAAATCCCGAAGATTCATTAACAAGAATTTACAATTTTAGATCGACTATTTATGAATCATGTGCAGATATAGTAATCGATATGAATTTTCAGTCTCCACAATACTCCTTAGATTTGATAATTGACTATTTAAAATAGTCTTCTTGCTTTTTTTCAGCATAAAGAAGTATGAATGTGGCAGAAACGCAAAGTCTGAGTTACTTTGCATCAAAATCTGCTAGATAACCCCCTAAATTTTTACTATTTGAATTATGGCATCTAATTCTTTCGGCAATATTTTTAAAATCACTACCTGGGGTGAATCTCATGGCAGGGCTATTGGAGTCGTCATTGATGGATGTCCAGCCGGTTTTGTATTGAATGATGATATCATTAATAAGGAACTTGCCTGGAGAGCGCCCGGTAGAAATACGATGACCTCACTACGAAAAGAAACTGATTGTGCCGAAATATTATCAGGAGTTTTTGAAGGTAAAACGACTGGATGTCCTATATCCATAATCATTTGGAACACAGATTCGCAATCCCAACACTACGAATCCTTAAAGAATGTGTTACGCCCAGGACATGCCAATTATACATATTTAGAAAAATATGGCTGTTTCGACCATCGTGGCGGTGGAAGAGCGTCAGCTAGAGAAACAGCATGCCGTGTCGCAGGGGGAGCTGTCGCAAAAACAATATTATCAGACCTGGGTGTCGGTGTTGTATCACACTTGAAATCAGTGGGTCGTACTGAAAGTGAATTCGAATTATCAGACCTAGGTTCTGATGCCTCAATCATCCAAGAGCGTGTGCGTCGTTCTTCAATTTTTTGTCCTTTTCCCGAAACAGAAGCGGCAATGATATCTACCATTGAGGAAACGAAGAGTAATAACGATTCTATTGGAGGCGTTGTTGAAGCTACCGCTCTAAATGTACCTGCTGGCTGGGGAGATCCGATCTACGAAAAATTAGAGGCAAATTTGGCAAAGGCTATGTTGTCAATACCTGCTTCGAAAGGATTTGAAATTGGATCTGGATTTTCAGCAGGAAAGATGGAAGGATCAAATCATAATGATCTTTTTGTTCTATCCGAAAATAAGATCCAGACGTCTACAAACAACGCAGGTGGGACTCTTGGAGGGATATCAACAGGAATGCCAATTGTTGTTCGCGTCGCATTTAAACCGACTTCAAGTATAAATAAACAGCAGAAAACTGTTGATTTAAATGGGAATGAGCAACTCTATAAGTTACCAGAAGGATCTAGGCATGATCCTTGTGTAGCAATTAGGGCTGTGCCTGTTGTAGAAGCAATGATGGCCTTAGTTTTGATAGATGCCATGTTGATGAACAAATGTGTTCAGCATATATAAGAGTAAAAAAAATAAAATTGAGTTCCTCTATGAAAGCCTCTTCTATGAAATTGTTTTTTCTAGTTTTCGTATTAATACAGAACTTTGCATTAGATGCTAAGACTCTGCATGCGATATTAATTGCTGATACGATTCATTCTGATATTCGAAATATCGCGGCGCCTGATTTGAAGAATATTCAGGAGGAAATGAGAAAAATTGCTGTGCATACAAAATCGAAATTGAAAGAAAAAACATTCTCTGGATCTGATTTTTCTAAAGATAAAGTTACATCCTATTTAGAGAATCTTTCTTTTGGTCCTACCGATAGCGTTGTATTTTATTTTTCTGGACATGGTTATCGTACAATGCAGAAAGTTTCACCATTGCCAAATTTATCTTTTGAATTCTATAAGAATGGATTAGATATGAAATGGGTTGCCGATACCATCTGGAATAAAAAGCCTCGCTTTGCCTTGATTTTAGCAGATTGTTGTAATAATTATGCTGAAAATGGATTCAATAATGAAACCAAAAATGTATACATCAATTTACATAAAAAACCTGAACATAATAAAGGATATGATCAATTATTCTCCAAAGCTAAAGGATGTCTTGTAGTATGCAGTTCCACAGCAGGACAATATTCCTATGGATCTCACTTTGGTGGTCTTTTTACACATTGTTTTCTGGTCAGCTTAAATAAAGAAATTGCAGAACCAACGCCAAGCTGGAAAAATTTATTATTGAGAGCCAATCGATATATAAGTCATATACAAAAGCCATTTTGTCAAGTCTACCGTTGATTCAAATATCGGAAATAATTTAATATTATTTCATTTAAATTAGGGGTTTTTATGATTTTCCGAGATAAAAATAAGTGTTTTATTTCTTCGTTGTTAATGATTTTTGTGTGCAATATATTACAAGCTCAAGGTTCCTCTTCAATGGGGAGTTCTACTGTTACTCCTGCTACATCGATTCAGAGTCAGCCATTGCCATCGTTAACTCAGCCAGGAGCACAAAATGCACAAAAAACATCTACACCTCAAGCACCTATTGATTTAGGAAAAAGAGCATCGCTAGCGCGCACGCCTGTGCCTCAAACTGCAAGTTATTTTCATCCCGGAGCCTTGGTATACAATGGGGGACGTTGGGAAGGGAATGACAATCTTTTAAATTTATCAAGCAATATTGGCGTTTATGTAGAAATTTTAAAATCTCCTCAAGATCCAATACAAATTTCTCAAGAACAGCTTCAACAAGAAGTAATTGAAATTTTCAATAAATCAAATATTCATCCTGCAGCTATGGTAATTGGAAATCACCCAGCATTGCCTGTCTTTCAAATAAAATTATTTGTATACCCACTCGAAAAAGGATATGCAGCTTATTGTGAAGGCAGATTGTTTGAATCAGTTAATCCAATTCGCTTTAATCTCGATCAAGGGATGGCCTTTCAAGCAATCACTTGGCAGCGTCAAAGTCTTTTTATTGAGCCAAAAGATAAAATTGTAGCTGTAATTCAACAACAAGTTGGCCGAATGGCACAAGGATTCGCAGATCTTTTCAGAGCTTACCAAAGCAGAAAAGCTGAACAAATTAGCGAATTTAATTAAAGAACGATGAAACTAAAGGACAGAAAGTACGAAAAGAACACACTTTAGTACCGAAAGTTCTTGAGTTCTGTGTGAAATTGCATTTCTATTGATTCCTATTTTTTACTTTTCGTTCTTTTGTCCTTTTTCTCAATTTCGTCGTTTTGTATATTCTTAATCAGTATTTTTTCTTTGCCGATTTCTTTATTGAATATTAATTTTTAAATAATATTTATTCTTTAAGTTGTTAATAAATTTTAACAAATAATTAAAGTGAAAATAATAATTAATTACAGGATCCATTATGCAAAGTTTTTTTTCAAATTCCTTCCCGATATCCCATCAGAAACAGTTGCAAATATTCTTGATGCCCTAAAGATCAAATTAACCAAATCTATTAAAGAAATGCAAGTAAATGTAGTCACTAGACATTCAACTAGAAAAACACCCTAAAAAACATAAATTCAACAACCTGCGGGAGATTTTTTTTTTAAACAGGGGTGAAATTCCGCTCCAAAGGGATTCGCTTTATTAATTGACTCTAAAAAAAGTTATCACCCTTACTCAAATTTAACTTTACCGCTGGTTTGTTCTCAAATTATGTCTTATTTTGACACCGTAATAAGCGAGTAGAGAAAACTTTGGGTAAATAAAAAACAAATAGAGCCTGTTTTAAGCAGATTCAAATAGTCATTTGTGCCGTAAATCATATTTGATTAGATTAATCGAATCTGTATAATAATTTGATATATAAAAAATATTGGCCTAAAGATTAATCCACTAATATCTAAATTACGAAAAAAAAACATTTAAAAAGCAGGGTTTTTATGCAAAGTTACGCTTTTGATAATATACCTTCACCGTTATCTAGTTCACCAGTTGGGTTTCAGCAGTATCCTGAAGAATCAACTTCCAGCATGTATTTAGATCAACTTTTTCAAGGAGGGGCTGTTGGGTCTGCCGCAGCATCTGTATTTTCTGAAGATAGCTCGTCAAGTGCGGAATCACTAGGATCGGCTACTCCCGCATATCGCTACCAGAAACGGGAATTAAGTAATCTGCAAAATTCTTTTACCCCTATTGTCCCTTTTTCTCTTGATTCAATAGATAATAGTTTATATGGGGCAGGTGATGGTGTTGGTTCTGGAGCTAGTTCAGGAAGTGGTTCAGGAGCTAGTTCATCATCAGTAACAGATACTTCTGATAAAATATCTAGTTTAACTAATGGTAAGATCACAGCAGGACAAAAGAGAGACTCAGTAACAGCAAGACTGATTGAATTACTTCCAAGGAAAGAAAATATTACT
>JACDES010000131.1 GCA_013816265.1 Parachlamydiaceae bacterium
TTCTACGATCTTCCAACTTAGTTTCTCCCCACGCCATAAACCCCTCATTGTTAAAGAGATAATTATAGCATAAAGTGTAACCTATGTGGTTGTGTTAAAGTGTAACCTATGTGCCTTGGTCGGACCGCCTCCGCTTTGCTCCGACCTGGGCTATTTCATGCCGGCCCTTCAGGCCTAACGCAGGGAATCTTTTTTAACATAAATGTGGTATAGAATTGGAAACCGGAATAGTAAGAAAAATTAGGCGATTATGCTATTTTTTCTTATTTTGACAGCATTGGGCTATCATGCCATAACCCCCATCCGGGGGTATTTCAAAACGGGCACGGGCATGGGCATGGGCACGGGAAAGAGATGTAGTAACGAGTCTAGACACCGAGCGGGGTTATAGCAAAACTAACTAAATATCCGCAAAAAAAAAGCCCTTGCACGTGCAAGGGCTTTGGCATTGGAAAGAGATTTTGTAACGGGTCTAATAACCGTGCGAAGAACCACATCCACAAGATGAATTCACATTAGGATTTGAAACTTTAAATCCTGATCCACGAAGACCATCAACGTAATCGATTTCTGAACCTACTAAACGGGCTACTAAAGCCTTCTTAACATGGATATCAATCCCGTTAGATGAAAAAACTTGATCGTTAGCGTCGGCTTTTTCAGAAAAATCTAGTGTATATTCAAAACCATTACATCCAGCCATTTCTTCAGAAAAACGGATACCCCATCCTTGCTTGTTTTCATCGGAAGCAATTTCGATGAACTTCGAAGCGCCACGAGGAGTAATGCTAATGGTATTGGGATCTACTTTTTCTGCTAAGAGGATATTAAGTCTGTCGACTAAATGATTAATTTGTTCATTTGTTTTACCGTGAGTCATCATACCAGTCTCGAGTGTTTCCCAAGTTGCAGCATGACATCCGACGCAATGTAGACCGGCATTGGTAATTTCTTGAGAAAGCTTCTGAGCTTTATGTGGAAACATACCAAGGATATCTTCAATCGTCATATCGCGACTAACACGTGTTTTCTGCTCTTTTTTAGATCCTGTAGAGCAGCAAGAAGATTGTTCTTCTTTTTTAGAAGGGGCTGAACAACATGAAGTTTGTTGATATTGTTCTTCTTTTTTAGAAGGCGCAGAACAACAAGATGTTTGTTGATATTCTTCTTCCATTTGTTTTGGTGCAGAGCAGCAAGAGGAAGATGAAGACTTTTGATGACTGTGGTTGTGGCCGTGACTATGTTGGTGGTCGTGGTTGTGGTCGTCTTCTTTTTTATTTGGTTTTGAACAGCAAGACATTATGATAACCTCATTAAAATTTTGTTAAAGTCGTATATATAGATTAAACTTAAAACGATATGCGAACGCGACCTTGTTTAATCTTGCATTGACAAGCGAGGCGTTCATGACAGGTGCCCTCGCCTAGAAAATCTTCTTCTTCTTTAGTTGGAGATGTAAGATTATCTTTGCCTTCTTTAATTTCGATGACACATGTTCCGCATACACCTTCTGTACAAGCAAATGGAACTCCTGCCTCTTCACAAATCTCTGAAATTGGGGAATCGTTTGGCAATTCTACCTCTTCTCCGCTATGATCAAATATTAATGTCGCCATAAAATACTCCTTAAAAAGATATTAATTACACATTATAGATGAATTTGTTTCGAAAATCAAGAGTTTTTTAATAATAATTAATTTTAATCGTAGTTAATATATTGTTTGTTGTTAACTATCGTTAGTTTTGATTTTAATTACTTGTTTATGCCTATCAAAATATAAGTGCTTTTTTTTTAAGCTACACCATATTAAAAAAAGACCTAATGCAACGAAAGGTAAACTTAGGAGTTGTCCCATCTGAATCATCGAACTGTCAAGAATCGATTCTTGTGTTTCTTTCCAAAATTCAAGAATAAAACGGCTTAAAAAAATAAGTACAAACATGAGGCCTGCAAAAAATCCTGAACCAATTTTGGCCCAATTTTTTTTCCAAATGGTATAAAGAATAATAAAGGTAACTAGTAAGCTCAAAGCCTCATATAGCTGAACAGGGTGACGCGGCACTCCAGGAATCCCGTCAACAGGATGCCCAAAAATAACGGCCCAAGGCAGTTCTGTGGGAGTCCCGAGAATTTCTTGATTTACAAAATTTCCTAATCGTATAAAAACGCATGCTAATGGTGTGGGAATGACGACACAATCCAATACTGTTAGAAACGTGAAGGTTGGAATCCATTTCTTCACATATAGCAGATAGAGGTAAAGAGAAATAAATACACCGATAGTTCCGCCATGACTTGCAAGACCGCCATTCCATACTTTAAAAATCTCCATAAGGTGATTTTTATAGTAACCCCAATCGTAAAAAAATACGTCGCCTAAGCGGGCGCCAATTAATGTTCCTGCTACGATGAACCAAATGACTCGATCGGCTAAAAAATGACTTATCTGACTGACAGGAGTAATAGCTCCAGGAAATGCTTTCTCGATTTCTTCTCTTGTGAGTTCGTGCGAATTCCAATAGGAGTTTATTGCTTTTAAAATTTCTTGTTTAAGACTTGGATCTAATTTTTCAGATTGTATTTTGGACCGTTGAGTGGAATCGAGATTTTTGAAAATGGCATTTACAATCTGACTCTGGGAAGGTTGAGCATGTGCTAATTGTTGTACTAATAAGGGCCAATTGCAAACGTCAATGGGGTTAATAGTTTTTGACTGACGTAAGAATCTAGATAATATAGGAATGAGAACGAAATAGCCAAGGATGAAACCTGTTACGAATAAAAGTCCGTACCAAGCGATGGGTCTATCAAGATATGGAATTGTGAATACATTTTTGGGAGGATTCCAATATAACCAGGCAATGAAGCTATACATGATATCACCTAATTTGAGTAAAAAAAAAACCCTATCTCTGTTGCCAAAGATAGGGTTACTTATCGGAGTAGAGGGATTCGAACCCCCGACCTACTGCTCCCAAAGCAGCCGCGCTAGCCAAGCTGCGCTATACTCCGATGAATCTCAGAGAGAATGAGAAAAGTAACACATTTATTGATTTTGCTCAAATGAAATTTTAATAAAGATAAAAATCTGGTTTGTAGGGACCTTTAGGATTGATATCTAGATAATCGGCTTGCTTTTGGGTTAGTTCCGTTAATTTGACCCCTAATTGATTTAAATGAAGTCGAGCGACTTTTTCATCCAAAATTTTTGGCAAACGATGGACACCGATAGGATATTTTTCAGGATGGGTCCACAATTCAATTTGAGCAAGAATCTGATTCGAAAATGAATTAGACATCACGAAGGATGGGTGACCTCTTGCACAACCTAAATTGACGAGACGTCCTCCTGCGAGTAAGATGAGGGATTTATTTTTATTTTTCCATCTATACATTTCCACTTGTGGTTTGATGGTTATTAGCTCAAGATTTGGATTGTTATTTAACCAATGAACATCAATTTCGCAGTCGAAATGACCGATGTTACATAAGATGGCATTATTCTTCATTTTTTCCATATGAGAGGCATTAATGACGTCAATGCAACCTGTTGCTGTCACAAAAATATCGCCGATGGAAGCTGCCTCATCCATTGTCATGACTTCAAAGCCATTCATAGCAGCTTGGTAGGCACAAATTGGATCAATTTCACATATAATAACTCGAGCGCCATAAGAGGATAGTGAGGCTGCTGAGCCTTTTCCAACGTCCCCATATCCTGCTATGATAACTACTTTTCCCGCAATCATGACATCTGTTGCGCGTTTGATTCCATCAATCAAAGATTCTTTGCAGCCGTATAAGTTATCAAATTTACATTTCGTGACCGAGTCATTCACATTAAATGAAGGAGCTCCCAAGGTGCCATCATGAGCACGTTTGTATAGAGATTTTACTCCTGTTGTCGTTTCTTCTGTAATACCGCGGATTCCAGGTAATAATTCAGGGTGTTTTTCGTGGACGTAATTTGTTAAATCACCTCCATCGTCGATGATCATATTAAGAGGACCATCTTCAAAATAAAGTGTTTGAGCGATACACCATTCGTATTCTTTTTCTGTCATTCCTTTCCAAGCAAAAACCGGTACGCCACTGGCAGCAAGTGCTACAGCTGCTTCATCTTGGGTTGAATAGATATTACAGGAGCTCCATCGGACTTTAGCACCTAGGGCTTGAAGGGTGTCGATGAGTACCACAGTTTGGATAGTGGTGTGAAGGCATCCTGCGATGCGAGCACCTTTTAGGGGTTTGGAGGATGAGAATTCTTTTTTGATGGCCATCAAACCCGGCATCTCATGAGCAGCAATTTCTATCTCGCGTCGACCCAATTGCGTTAATTCTTGCCCTTGGATAGAGTTTACGTCAATATCATTAAGAACACGATAATCTTTTGTCATTGCCAAGACCTTTGCTATTATCCATAGGTATTAAAATGCAAAAATGGCGGTTTCAAACAAAGCGAAAGAGGGCTTTCGCACTCCAAACGCTTTGCGTAAAATTAGTAAATTCTTATCCTCAAAGCTTCGCGAAGCGTTTGGAGTGCGAAAGTCCTCTTTCGCTTTGTTTGAAACCGCCATTCATGCTAAAAAATTTAATCAACCCGAGATTATCTTTTGCAAAGATAAGAGGTGCTTCGAATAAAGTCTAGATACTTCTGTAATCTATAAAATTTTGCTAGAGTTCTCAAAAAATTAGCTTTTTAGATTGTGCCTTTCAGCCTATTTAATTTTATTTCAATAGCTCTTTGAATGCCCAGGGATCCTTTGTCTGAAGGATACAATTTTAATATTGTGTTCGTATCTGCTTTCGCTTTGTCAAATTCTTCGAGTTTGTAATAAATATTCGCTCTAGTAATAAGAGCTGAGTAATCCGATTCATTTTCTTGCAAAATAACGTTTATATTAGCAATAGCTTCATAATACCGCCCCAATTTAATCAACATTTCAACTAGTTGCTTTAAGATGTATACATTTTTGGGCGCCAATTCAATAACTTTTTCATAAAAAAATTGGTTTTCCTTCATTCTCTTTTCTGCTCTATAGATTCGCCCTAATAAATCAAAAACGATAGGGTAGTCATAACCTTTTATTTCACGAATTAAAAATTCAAAGTTTTTTGCTGCTTCGCCGTAATTATTTTTGTTAAAGTAAGCGATACCTCTTAACCTGATGGCATTTAAATTATTTTTATCTATTTTTAAAATTTGTTCAAGTATAGTTAATGCAGTATTATATTCTGATCCTTTAATTAATATTGAAGCTTTTAATAACAGAGCTGGAATATGCGTTGGGTGGGAAGATAAACAGTTATTAATATATTTAATGGATTCCACACAATTATCTTGTTTGAAATAACTCGAAGCGAGTTCCATAAAGTGATTAAGCGATGTGATTTGCTTCCTCATTGAAGCCGATGAAATATTTCTTCCGTTCTGGATAGTTATATTTTCTGAAGTGTCATCTTCGGGAGAATATTTTCGCAGAATTTCAGAGGTTGGCTTTGAAGGACTCGAATCCCTATCCCCAATTTTTGGTAAACTTTTTCCATCTGCTTTTCGCTCGTCTGAACCCCAAGTTTTAGCAGCACTTGCTGATCCTGCGCTTTCAGCTACACCAAATCCCGCTCCAGCCGCTCCTGCTGCAGATCCTGCTCCAGCTCCAGTACCAAAGATTGTCGGAAGTGTGGCAGATTGGGTTCTAGCAGGTTGTGATCCAGGAAGCTTATTTTTTTGAACAACCTGTGGAGTGGGGGGTAATTGTAAATATCGATTCTGTGGTGACGTATTTCTCAGAGTTCTTGCGGCAACTTTATCTAATTTTGTTTGGGTACTTACTGCCGGCGATTGTAAAGATATACCTGGATCTTGTATGTTTGTAGTTTGTGATGAAGCAGCTGCTCCTTGACCTACCCTCAAACCTGGAAAAGAGAAGGCAGAGAGATATTTATTTGTTGGGGGAACACTCATTTCTATAACCTCAATATTATAAATTAATAAAAATGAAAGATTTTACGCTCTAACCTATTAATAATCAATCGCTTTTATAGAGTGTGAAATATTTACAAAAAATTAATATAATAATTTGATATAAAATAATAAAACTAAGATCTTTAAAATAATAATAAGTTTACGATTCCTAGTAAGAGATATCGATAATAGGTTAAATAATGACTGCAAGATTAGAATCCCTTAGACCTTACCAGAAGCCATATCCGAAAGAACCTGTCGAAAGAAAGCAGTTTATTCCACGCCTTAATCCACAAGTTCTAAGAGACACAATTCAAGTTACCGGCTTTGCGGCAGTAAAATCCACCTCTTTTATGAATAATACAGATCGAGACGTTTTTAAAAACCGTAAATTATTCCCAAAAGTAATAGAGGCTCCCAAGCTTCCTCAAATTGCTGTTAACGATGAACAAGATCCATTTTCTCCTGAAGAATTGGCAAAGCAAAATGTTGAAGATAGGTTATTACGTCTTATGCAACCAAGAAGAGAGGTGTTACGTGACGCACCTGAGCTGGTTTTAGAAGAAGAAATGGATGATTGTGAAGTTGTTGAACAAAGTCTCTGCGAAAAGATCGAGAAACTTGAAAGTGACCTACAAGTTTTAACAATTGCCGATGAAGATCAGATAAAACTGATTCTTCAAAAACTGAATACTTTATATTTGGAATGCCATAATAGATGTAAAATTCATAATCAATCGCGAGCGGAATTGAGCGCTTTACACACTCTTGGAATATCTATTTTAATTATTCATGGAAATGCTTGCCTAAAAATAAAAATGATCGATAAAGCTATTGATGATTTTCAATCTATCATTTCGCAAGATAATAATAATATAATTGCTTTATGTGCATTGCTCAATGCATTAATAGAAAAAAATGAATTAATGAAAGCTATTGATTGTACAGCTCGGATATTAAGGTGCGCTGAAAAAGAATTTGATGGTTATAACAATGCTCTTTTCTTTCTTAATAAAATAATAATTGGTTCAAGTAATATAAATATTAAAATTCAAGCCCTATATACACTCGCCCGACACCATAAAGAAAATAGAAATTTTACTCTCGCAATTTATGCAGCTTCAAAAATACTCAAACTCGATCCGAAAAATATACCTGCGATGTATATATTAATTCATTCATACATGGAAAAAGAAGAATATGATGAAGCAGAAAGAATAGCTCTATATCTCTCCAAAATTATACCGTGTGATTATTTTCCTTTGTTTGTGTTGGGTAAAATCTATTTAAAAAGAAAATTTTTAGTCACATCCCTTGAATATTTTATTAATGCCGAAAAATATTCCCCAGGAAATTTGGAGGTGTTACTAAAGATTGCACAACTGAATTTTATAATGAGTAATAAAGAAAAAGGGTTTGAATATTTATCAAAAATAGATTCCATTTTTTTCAACGATGTACAAGTAATGCTTCGAATAGGAAAAATCTATCAAGATGAAGGAGACTATAAGAATGCTTTATCTTTATATCAAAGAGTTCGGAACTTTGATAAAAATAACTTAGTAGTCCTCAGATATCGAGGAGAGCTTTACTATTTAATATCTAGATGGACTGATGCCTTGAGAGATTTAACATACTATATTAATGAAAATAATAGATTAGATAAAGAAATTGAACCTGATGTAATAAAAATGTTTGAAGAAGTAAATAATAAGTTGTCCACTAACAAATCAATTTTTGACAAAGGAGGTAAATCGTAATTTCATTTCTGAAAACCATATAAATAATAAACCATATTCGTGGTATGGTCCTAGTGCCATTTCCCCGATTCTTTTACCCCCAGAATGGGGTTGCGGCACGATAGTCCAGGATAGCGATTGTTTTACCCCAGGATGTGGTTTGCGGTATGATAGCCCGGGATAAGAGATTGTTTTACCCCAGGATGGGGGTTACGGCGTGATAGCCCAGGGTTAGGGCATACTTTACCCGACATCTTTCCAAATATTTCAATTATTTGTAATACATTAAATAATAACTATCCTCATGTTTAATTTTGGAGCCTACAATATCAGGCATTCATACTCATAAATTATTGTAAAATCG
>JACDES010000030.1 GCA_013816265.1 Parachlamydiaceae bacterium
CCGCTTTGCTGCGACCTGGGCTATTTCATGCCGGCCCTTCAGGCCTAACACAAGGAACTTTCCTTAATATTAATAGAACCGTAAAGAAATAAGCAATTCTCATTTTTTTTCTTATTTTGACAGCATTAGGCTTTGAACAGACGCTCTATCGAGCTAACGAAGTGAATTCTAGATTTAAATCAATTTTTTCTTAGCCTCAAGCGACACTCACTCCAAAGGTTTGGATGCGATTGATGCTTAGCTTAGCTGCTTATGAAGCACTATCATTTATTTTGACAGCATTGTTGCATTTACCATCTATCCGTGGTTAAGTAAGAGCTTTGCTTTTATTATTTATGATGTTTGGAATATTGAATTTCTCTTTCATGCGGCTTCATGAGTAATAATTTCGACGTTTTCTGACACGTGAGTCTATTGAACGAGAATTATTCTATATTGACCAGATTTTAGTTTACGTATCATACATCCCTCCTTTCTCATTTAATTTGGATAAAATGAGAATCTGCGAAAGATGATGCAAAATCTGAGCCATATAATACTATGTGGGGTATAGTTTATTTCGAATGTAAATATATTGAATTTTTAAGATAAAATTAATCAACAAAGAAATTGAAAAGACACTTAAGGCTTTGGGCGATCAGCTTGGAAGAGGCAAAAAAGTTTAATTGGTGGGATTTTTTTAATCAATTAATTATGAATTTATTAAGGATATAGGACTAAAAATAGTGCTATATCCTTTTTTTTGCCCCTAATTTCAAGAACTACATTTGGGGTCACATGGTAAGGCCACGGATGATTCCAATCTCATTTGAAATAAATAATTGATAATGCTATAATGAATGTGAGCAGTTTACCATTACTCTGTTTCTTCTAATAATTCAAAGAAGGAGTACTTTATGGATATAAATATAAGAATTGACCCAGATAACGAAAGATTTATTTTTACCGACGAAAAAATGTTGCTAGCAAATCAAAAAGCAAAACAAAAGGATGTTGAAGTAGAATCTTGTGATATAAAAGATGATGAAGTATTGAAAAGAACTCATAAACGTCATCATCGTGACATGAAGAAATTCGGAATTGTACAAAAAGCAATTGTTGAAGCTCAACGAAACATTCCACTTTCAACTCCTCCAACAACCGGACCTTTTGGCGTTACAAGACCTCCTACACCTAAAAAATTTGGTTGATGTATTTGTATTGATATTGGTGGTTTTGGGGTCATCTCCGTCAGACCTGACATCATAACATTTGTTGTTTGCAACAATGCACGACCGATGTCAGTTCTGACCCCCATTTTTTAAGAGATAGGAATAAAAATATTTGTAATTAATTTACTTTCATCTTTGTTTACATAATCTAAATTGAAATGCTCACAAAAAACAGGACGGGTATCATCGAAACCATCTTTACTGTCTGGAAGCCATTTGAGAAATATTCTATCAAACATTTCTTGAAGATTATTGTGAGGTCCATGTAACGTAAATACTGCATATTTACCACCTTTAAGTAATTGTCGACTCACTTCGCCTTTTTCCTGGATACGTTGAGATGTCTGAATACAAGCATCAAAACGGAGATTGTCTTCGCTAGTCACTTGTGGATCATCATGCGAAATACTAAAGTACCTTAGCTTAGATTTGTCTATTTGATTATCTTTTATAAAGTCTATCATCTCATCCCAAGCTATTTTAGATGATGTGACATAATTTCCAAATCTTCTAATAAAAAAAAGATTTAGATCAGAAATTTTTTCTATTTTATCTGGTTTTATCATTTGTAAATCTTTGATTTTATTTTTCATCGCATTAACCTCCTTATTTAGCACACGATAATTTCTTGGAGAATTTCCCATACATTGTTTAAAAGCTCTTGTGAAGGCTGATGGGGTATCATAGTTAGCGTCTAAAGCTATTTCAGTAACTGGCTGTTTTGTATACAACAATTTTCCAGCTGCTCTTTCGAGCCTTAATCTTCTTACATATTGGTGCACTGTTTCACCAATGACAGCTTGAAAAATTCGATGAAAATGAAAAGAAGATTGACAAGCAACTTTTGCCAATATATCTAGAGAAAGGTCCTCTTCAATATGATCTTCAATATAAATCAACACTTTAAGTATACGTTTTACATAGTCTTCTGAACGGTCCATTTTTTTCTCCTAATATGTCATAAAATTAACCGATGTCTAGATTTTAAACTTTCCCGTTTTTGCGATTTTATTAATTATTTGTAAATGATGGTTTGAGAATTACCTAGGATTATTCTTGCTATCTTAGGTAAGTGAAGGATTATGAAAGCATCGAATTTTATTCAGAGTCATAAGATATAAAATCACTGAAAGCGATTTTGATTATTCTGAATATGTTGTTGCACGCCCAATGAAATTAGGAAATGATATCCAAATTCATTGCGACGGAAGAAAAGCATTTTGAAGAAGTGAAAAATTATTTAAATGATCATAATTTATCTGACAAAGTTTCCGTTATTGCATTCAATGTGCTCAAATCAATTGAGCTCAAATCAATGAAATTAAGTTAATAAAAATGTGCCATGCCCCTTATTTATTTAGAGATTTGAAGCCAAAAACCGTTTTACTTGCATAAGTTGAGGTTTATGTTGAGAAAAAGCTCTCTTGTTTCTCCATTAAACACTTGCCGAATAGGTACTCAGAAGATCATCATTAAAAAAAAAAGATTTTTTCCGTTTAAACATAATTCTTGACACAACATAAGATTTTGTTTAAATAAGAAGAACAGAAGCCTATTGTTATACTTCACGCTAAAGCGCTAATAAGAGGAAAGTGCTTTCAAGACAAGGGAGAAGCCACAAAAAGTGGCCTCTCCTGGACAAGTTATCTGTTTCTCACTGAGAGCTGATTGTCAACAGACTTAACGCCTTCAACATCTTTAATCAGATTACTTATTTTTTGAATATCTTCGACTTTATCAACGGTTCCACTGACAACAACGACACCATTAGTCGTTCTAATCACCAATGTCTTGTAGCCTTTTGAAACAACTTTTGGATTCACATCGATTGTGCTAGCTGGAATTGCTTGCATTGTACCAACCAATGATAAAACAATTTCGGAGGCGGTAACCTATAAAATTAATGGATATAGAATTGTGGACTAGAAAAGAGAGAAGTATTCTAACTCAACGTAGCCAAATAAGAAGTGTTATGTCAATGTTAAAAGAAAAAACAGGTGATAATCTTCTGGAATTTTACAAAAGATTCCTGTAGGTTTTTAGGCACTTCGTGCTATCCCAGGTCTGACCCCAATTATATTAACTTTTTCTGCAGTTGAAAAGAGTTTTTACAAGATAACAAAGAATTGGAATAAGTCCACATTTCTTATTTTTTGCAGAATCGGTGTTATCATTAATAACTTTTACGCGACCTATATTTCTTTCAACAAATGAATCATAATCACTTAGTTCGTCATATACTTCAGTCGCAAAACTTGTTCTTACTCCTAACAATTTCAATTTTTTGTGATTATCGCACATTTTTTTTTCATTTTTTAAAACTTCTAAAGAAAGGGATTTAATTTGAACATCTAAATTATGATATCTGCATTTTGGAACGTTTTCCGCATTAATAGTCTTAAGTAAAAGTGCTTGTATTTGAGGGTGCATGTGTTAAAATTCCCGTAATAATCTGGGTTAACTTTGGATTTTTATTAAAATTGTATCAAATAATCTTCAAGTACTAATAGAGTTGTAGAATAATCTAAGAGCAAAAAAGACTCCAGTCACCACCAGGGTTTTTGTTGCACAAATTATTTTCCATTCCCTTCTTTTTTTTTCTTCGCTTGTTTCAAGATATTTTTGTTGAAGTTGCACGGTTTTTTTTTGTATTTCTATGACATGCTGGAGTTGCATCACTAGACTTTTTTCAGCATTCATTAATTTATAATCCCAATCTATGAGCGTAAAATGTGGACTATTCCAAGGAGAGTTACCTTTCTTGCCACTCAGACAAACTTCCCTGGTATTAATTAAACGATTTAGTTGATCATATTGTTGAGACCCCTGGAAACTTTTTAAGTATTCTGTCTCAAATTCTTCTATTGATAATTGTTTTATAGGGCTTGTCATGAATCTCCTTCAACAATGAATTTATAAATAGCATATATAAAAACCGATTCTTTTACAACAATAGCTTTGGAAATTGGTGTCAGGCCTAACTCCAATTTTGACCCCAATTTCAATTTCTGACCCCAATTTTGACCACAATTCCATTTTTCCACTTTTTCACCCCAATTTTTTGAGAAAATTAATTTCGACATTTATAGTCTGGAAAAGACGCTTGCATCGAGCAGCAGGGCTATATTACCCTTAAACCTACTGAGGACATATGGTTCATCTTGACAAGTCGTAAAAATGATTTTTTATAATATCAGGGGTTAGAGTGAAAATTGTGGCCAGGCCAGGCCTTAATTTCTAGCTAAAGTAAATGGTTACATTAGGGTGGATTAAATTAATGAAGGCGAACCCCTTTGGAGTGGGTGTCGCTAGATTTCACACATTCATCTTTAATCTGTCCTGAAAGCGAATGAGGGCTTTTGCACTCCAAACGCTACGCGTAGACTTGAAAAAAGCTTTTCTGAATATATCGCGGAGCGTTTGGAGTGCGAAAGTCCTCTTTCGGAAAGCGCCGATTAAAATCGGCTAAGAATAGCGGATGTGAGAGCCGCACACTGAAGATTAAAGCAAAATCACAGTGGCTACGAGTCATGCGCGGATAACCGTAAGGTTATACGTGAAGCGTTAGACAGTAGTATGTACAGGTTAGGTATTGAGCCTCGAAAAGACTAAATCAGAGTGCCGACGTGGTCGAAAGCATTGGAAGGCAACACTGTAGACATCGTTAATGCGAGATGTAAGCAGACTCTGCGTGGTCGGAGACCCTATACATGTACAGAAGTTCTTAGCGCGCGAATCGGGAGATCCTGCAATTGGCCATGAAATATTTATCATGGTCCGCATTGAAAATCCAATTGGAGTACAGCAATGATGAACGATTACAGGAAGTCGGACAAACCCGTAGTACCTGAGAAGTTCTCGAACAAACTTGACAACACAGGGGCGGAGAGGATGGAGGGAAGGGGTTTGCCCAAAGAGAATAGGAAGCAACAAAACAAGCTCCGGACTCAGAGCCGGGAAGGCGTGCTCAATGAGTTGCTACTTATACATCAAAGAGCGAAAGCGGATAAGAAAATGAGGTTCACAACCCTAATGCACCACATCTATAACATCGACATGTTAAGATTGTCATATCTCGAATTAAAGAGAAATGCAGCACCTGGTGTCGATCAAGAAACTTGGGAGACTTATGGAAAGGACTTAGAATATAATCTTCAAGACCTTTCAAAGAAACTCAAAAGTGGAGCGTATTAAGCAAAAGCCGTGAGGAGAGTATACATACCAAAAGCTGATGGAAAACAAAGACCATTAGGTGTAACTGCGCTTGAGGACAAAATTGTTCAGAGGGCAGCTGTAGCAGTATTGAATACAATTTATGAAGCGGACTTTCTGGGTTTTTCGTATGGATTTCGACCAAAACACAGCCAACACCAAGCACTGGATGCGTTGTATGTCGAAATGGTTACGAAGAAAGTGAATTATGTGTTCGATGCAGACATTCGAGACTTCTTTAATAAGATAAATCGAGAATGGTTGATCAAATTCATCGAACATCGTATTGCGGATAAACGTGTGGTGCGACTCATTCAGAAATGGCTGAACGCAGGAATCTTAGAAGAAGGGAAGATCATATACAATGAACAAGGAACACCCCAAGGTAGCAGTGCTTCACCGCTACTTGCGAACGTGTTTTTGCACTATATTTATGATCTATGGATACAACAATGGAGAAAACAGAAAGCTCGCGGTGATGTAATTGTCGCGCGCTTTGCTGATGATACTGTTGTAGGATTCCAATACGAATCGGATGCTAAACAATTTCAGAATAAACTGAAGGAAAGACTCCTAAAGTTTGGGCTGGAATTGCACCCTGATAATACACGTCTCATTGAATTCGGACGGTTTGCGTCCGAAAACAGAGAGAAGCGTAATGAAGGTAAACCGGAAACGTTCACATTCCTCGGCTTCACTCATATTTGTGGGAGAACAAAGAAGAATGGAAAATTCACGATCTGGAGGGATACGATAAAGAAAAAGATGCAAGCGAAACTAAGAGATATCAAAGATGAACTTAAAAAGCGCATGCATCTCCCCATTCAAGAAGTTGGTCGATGGCTCAAAGCTATAGTTACGGGACACTACCGATATTATGGAGTACCCGGAAATTACGAAGCAATGGACGATTTTAGACGTATGATAGGCCAAAAATGGAAGCACTCCCTCAAGAGAAGAAGCCAGAAAGGAAATATCATATGGGAGAAAATGGAAAAGCTGTTAGACCGCTGGTTACTACAACCGAAAATATATCATAGGTATCCGAGTGAACGAACTGGTGTCATTATCTGAGGGAAGAGCCGTATGCGGTAATTCCGCACGTACGGATCCGTGCGGGGGATGATAGGTAACTATCATTCCTACCGCAACCTTTTCATTTTCGCTACAATCTATGTAAGCAACAACATAGCGACTTTGAACAGACGCTCCCGAGCTAATTAGAGTGGCTAGGCTTTTATCTAACCCACTTTAAGTCATCTAACCTCTCTGCATCACTCGGTTTCCCTGTCTCTACGTTATACTCTAGGCATCATTTATTGTAGGGTGGGTGTTTCTTTTTTGACTTTAGCTAATCTTTTTGGATCAGCTGGATAAGAGATAGCCTCAGGATCCATCAATGCAGCTTTAAGTCGATTTGAATGAAAGCGTAATCTATCGTCAATGATTAGTTGTGCAAGAGGTTTTTGAAGAATTTGATCTAATTGTGCGTGAATATCTCTTGTTGGAGATCTCCCGTTATCAAGGATATAATTTCTTAATGCATCCCTTTCAAATAAGGCATCATCACCAATTAAGCCAACAGGGTATCTAATTCGATTTTTAGTTATTGGACAATTAAATTTCTTGAATACCGCATCATTAGTCAGTTGTTCTGGAATATAATGTAAAGCAGTAAAATCTAAATCACTTAGTGCTGAAGCTGGTATGGTATGGGCTGGTAAATCGGCTGGTTCATTTTCTTGAGGGGCAATAAAAGGAGCTATGGGTGCAGCAATAGGAGCCGCAATGACAGCTAATGGACCAGCAGCAGCTAGTGGAGCCGCTAAAGGGAGGCCACCAGCCAAAGCTACATTTTGAGGTACTTCAGTTGCCATTTTTGTGATATTCAATGCTTTAATTCCTATTTCTCCTATTTGAGAATAGGGAAGGAATGCTTGCATGGTTTTCAACCCATCCTCACATTGCTCTCTTGTAATTTTTTTTCGCCCGACTATTTTTAACTCATCGTCAACATATTCATAAATAGGTAACTCTATTTTTGCAAGTTCCTCAGGAGATAGAGCTAAATACATTTTGTTTTGTAAAATTATTCCTTCTACAGCTGCACGAACCATTCCAGCTAAGGGAGTAACCACTCCTTTTAAATAATTCTTATCAGGGGCATTAGAAAGTAAATGATGTCCGCACTTAGTGATCAAATCTATTCCCCTAAAAACAATTTCTGTTGATTTGATTTTATACTGGATTAGATCTGAAGCCCCAACACTTTCAGCAATTATTTCAATAGCATTAAGAGAAATTAGGGCTACTTCACTGGCCAAGGTTGTCTTTAAAGAAGTATTGTCTTGAAGGGGTCTAATTTTATTATAGTTTGAATAGCTTGAAATCAAATCATTGCAAACTCTTATACCTTGATTAGCGAATTGTAAGAATTGCATAAATATCTCCTTTATCAATTAATTAATTAAAAAAAATCAAATTTTTTTATTGATTAATAAATGATTAGTAAATAAATTTCAATCCTAAAAAAAATAGGAGTCGATATGTGCAATCCAATTGTTGGAGTTTTTGATTTTTTAGTAAAGTGGGGTCCGAGTATATTAAATACTGGCAAATCTTTGATGATAGGAGGAAGCAAATGTATTAATCTTATACAAGGTAGTATAGCAAGTTCTAACGCAATGGAAGTAGCTAAGCTTAGAAAAAGTAAATCGAGAAGCGAAAAAGTTGACGGGGTTGCCCAATTTGTTTATGCATTATTTCAAATAAACGAAGTTACTTTGGAACTTATTACTTCGGAAAAACTTCCTTTCAGTTTTAAAATATTAACCAGTTTTTTTGATGTTGTCAGAACAAAAACGCATAGCTATGCTAAAGACGGCAGTTGCGGTGACGTAAATAATGTAATCGCAAGACGGAGTGTGACTTTATCAACTTCTAGTCAAGCTCCAGAAACCTTTCAAGTAGCTGGAACAATTTATGGTATTTATTTACTTAAAACAAGTATTGGTGAAGCTCTTAGAAGCAACAAACCTCCAACGGCAATATTAAATAGAAATTTGCAACAACAAGGGGCTAAGAATGATTGTGACGTTGTGCAGACAAATATATCAGCTAGATCTTTAAATAGGCCTTCTCAACAAGCTACAACTGACATTGATATGTCACCAGAAAAGATTGATAAATTTCACAGAGAGCTCAGAGCACAATATAATAAACAATTAAGTGATTTTATTTGTCCCATTTCTCAAGAAGTGATTCAAGAACTTCTAGTTCCAAATCTTAGTGACGAGGATTTAGAAAAAGACAACGAGTTGAATAAAATATACTATGATAAGAAATCTATTTTAGGATGGATTGAAGCGAATAAAAACAATGATAAAAAGCCTTTTCCACCAAAATGGCCAACAAAATATATCTCAGTCTGGCCTATAAAGTCGACTCATCTTAAAAAAAACCATCAGTTGTGGGTGATGATAAAAGAAAAAATACAACCAACTTTAAATAAAATTGCTTCGTTAGATTGTGAATCTGAACAATATCGTAAGCTATTTAGCGATGTTGATGCTAAAGAAAGTAAGGAAGATACACATAGTAAGGTAAAAGAGGAAAGTGCGAGAAGCAAAACTTCTAATAGACCGCACCCAGAAGAGCCTTATGATTTGCCCTTGTTAGATGATTAATTATGAATTCAGACCTAATTTTGGAGGTCTTTTTTGGTGTTTGGAACGCCAGCCCGGCATATTGGCATTTGAATAAAACTCAAAGCCAATGTACCAGGGCTTGACCGCAATTCCTTATGGGGGTCTTTATTGGGGTCCGACCTCGATTTTATGCAACTAAGCAACAATTACTACCTGATGCTTTTTTAGTTATTTTTTGCTTTTTCTTGTGCTCGAGTCTATCTTCTTGCTCTTCAACTTCATCAAGAATTTCTTGAGATTCTGTAACAGCTCTAGCAATAAATTCATCTAATTCTTTTTGTTTTACATGATAGGCACCGTCATGTTCTTTATAAAATGCATCAAAAAATATTGATGCGAAGCACCTTATATTATAGTAAGTAAGGGTTGTCTCTCCTTTAATAGCACACTTGTCAATCCAAGAAAGTTCTTGTATATAACCTTTTCTCTTTATTGCCCAATCCCGAAAACAATCTACCCCCATTAACATTCTATCTGGCGGGATGAAAATTGCATCCCATGGCATCAGTTTTATGCTAGCGATTTCAACATCACTTTTTTGATCTTCTTCCATTTTTTTTGGTTTTGTGCTATTTGCTCATTTAATGTTTTTCTTTTCTGAATAAATTCTTGAACTTCTTTTTGAAAAGCCTTCCATCGGATGACAAACGCTCTAGAATTCGTAGTATATTCAGCTAAACGTTTCTCAAGTGTAACCATTTCATCACTATTAGATTTAAGTTGCTGACTAAGTTCTTGACTTCTCGTTTTTATATCATTTTTTTTTGCTTCATCTTTGTGATAATCTCGATCTAGAAGTTTTGTTGTGGAACTACTCCCTTCATTTAATCTTGATTCATTTTCAGAATTGAGCTTTTCTAGAAAGGCTATCTCGGCTAACAATTTGTTTTTTTCATCGTTAAGGCGTATTTTTTCTTGATCTATAAGATTTTTTTCTTTTGTGAATACATCTTTTTCTGCTAATAATGCATTTTGCTTTGTATTTAATTTTTTTGAGGCTATTTCTCCATATTCAACCTTTTCGATGTATAATTTTATATATTCATCTTTTAATTCCTTATTCCAGCTTCTAATAAATACTCTTTCAACGGGTTTACCATCTTTCATTTTATAGATTTTTCCATCAATTAGTTTATATACAGTAGTTTCCTTCGATGATTTTTCTCCTTGTTTGGTTTCATGCACAGCTGGTCCACCAACAGGTATTTGTCTTTTTCCCTCCAAAGCCCGCTCATTTTGTTTAGCATTATGTTGGGGTAATGAAGCTCCTGCGGGTTTCTCTGGTGCTGTTTTTACAACTATCGCTGCAGAAATATCTTTTGCCTCTTCAAGTTTTTTTCCAGAATTTTTGTTTTCTTCTACAACAGCGGCTTTTTTTTCTTCTTGTTTATTTTCTTTCTTGAAATATTTGGCTGCTTTTTCAAGATTAAGTTTTTTGTTTCTAACAGCTCTTTTAACGTATACAGAACATTTAGAAGCTTCGAGATTTACTTTTGAGCTGTTAGACAACGTTAAACAAAACATTCTTTCGGAGGCTGCTTTATCAACTTTAGAAAATATATTGAATTGTTTTTCGGCGGAAACGGATACAATCAAACCCTTTTGGATGAGGTCTTTAAAGTATTCTTCATTTGGAATCGTATCACAGTTGCATTCTCGCAGATGAACTCTAACCCCATCGACTTTACTGATTGTAGGAGAAGCTTCTTTGTCTTTTAACACAACAGCGTAAAAAAGCATATTACCAGATGGTTCACGTAATGTTTTAAGATCGGTTCCCCAAATATTAAATGAACTTATAGCAAACATTTTACAACCTCATATTGTTTTATGAGACATATTAGAGGTTTTATGAAATTTTGTAATAGATAAAATAAATAGTTACTTTTATTAATGGCGAATCCCTTTGGAGTGCGTGTCGCTTGCGACGGCTTTTAGATTTCACGCATTTGTCTACAGAATACTCTGAGGCAACGCAGGCGTGTTCTTCGCTTGCATTAAAAATTAGAACATATAAATGAGTACAATCTAAAAGCTAGCGGTCGCAAGAGACGCGAACTCCAAAAAAGGGATTGCCATCATTAATTGAATTCAACCCAAATAGATTGGTGACAGGCCTGACATTCGGACAATTGAAGTGTATACAATTAAACTGTAGCGCTCATCGCAAAAAGATTTAAACGCCTTATTTTTAATGCACCCTCTTACGGCATTTTTTTGTAGTACGTTAAGTATAATGCACTTTATCATAGTGTTTTTATGGTTTATTAGACGGTAATACACCACATAAACTCATTTTTGTTGTACATTAGACCGCATTCCACCACTATCCTTGAGGAAAGAGCCGTGCCTAAGCAAATTGCTCAAAACGAACTAGATTTGATTTGTAAAAATTGTGGCTAGGTATCGGGTGGGGTCTCGTTAGGAAAAATTACAGAAAACTTAAATAATCCCATTTCCCGACGTAACGTACAGCATCGACTAGTTATTCTCGTAAAAAATATTCTGCTACTTGCTGTGGGAAGGGCCCGTGACAGGTTGTATATAATTTCGACATTTATAGTCTGGAAAAGAGCTTGCATCATACCCAGAATTTATGGAATATTATATTTATAAATAAGTGTAGTAATTGAAGGTCTGCCCCCCTGACAGAGCCCTTGAATTGGAATAATAAGATGTCTATAAAAAGAAGTTCTTCTAATAATCCAAATCCAATTCTCGAAGAATGTACGATAGAATTTTCACGTGTATCAAAAAGTCAAAACAAGATATTCTGGAATTTTTTGAAGAAAATAATTCGATGGCCGACAACAATGATAAAAAAAATTTACAATACCTGCCTACTGCTGAAGTACAAAGAACTATATAAACCACTTTGTAAAAATCATTGTCCAATGCGAATGATCAATAC
Source organism: Parachlamydiaceae bacterium (assembly GCA_013816265.1). Classification (GTDB taxonomy): domain Bacteria; phylum Chlamydiota; class Chlamydiia; order Chlamydiales; family Parachlamydiaceae; genus JACDES01. Next base: position 12,042 of record JACDES010000030.1, read on the forward strand.
ATTCTCTACGCTAATGTTTACATGGAAAATTGCCGCGAAGCCGCAACTAATGAAAGCTATTTTAAAACATGCTCGCAAAGATCCTGAAAATGGGATTTTCGATGATTCACTAAGTGCTAAAATCTTTATACCTTTGTTGCGTGATCTGTATCCATCAGAAATAATTGATGTGGACGACTGCTTAATGACATGCCATAAGAAATACTTTAATTTGTATCGACAGCCTATTTTACATTTCATAGGTCCCCATAATATAAAAAAACACGAACATGAATTGCAAAAAATTGTTGAAGAATCTATCAATTTTTGGGTTCGGGAAAGTCTAGGGAAAAAAATTAATGCCACAGATTTGTCATTAATTTATACAACCACTGTTATTTCACGTCTTCTATTAGGTCATCCAGGTCCATTTGAAGTCTATAGGGATATCGCTTATGCAATAGATTGCTTGAATAAACACATCGTTAAAATAAATTTAAAACAATCTCTATCGATTGAAGAGATAAAAAAATATCAGAATTCTCTAGAAATTGTGAGAAAAGCAATAGATGTTTCTCTAAAAACAGTTGAAAAACCCTCCTTTGGATCCCTCGTTCATGCTTTGCAAGAAGACAAGCAGATGTCCGAGCTTCAAATTAAGACCACCCTATTTTTAATGTATGCTGGTGGATCTGAATCAACAGCAACCTTGCTGAATTATCTCTTATGGCAACTAGGACAACACCCAAATTATCAAAAAAGAATCCTTGAAGAAATACGCGACAAAAAGGGTTCTTTATTTGAAATAAGTCGACAATCGCAATGTATAGAAAATTTATTTAACGAATGCATTCGATTAATGACTCCTCTCTATATTTTGAACCGCCAACCTGTTAGCGAACTAGTATGTACTGTAATGGATCGAAAAGGAGAAGAGGTATTTAAGATAAACATTGATAAAGATGATGATCTTCTATGTGCCCCAACTTTTGCTGCAAGAGATCCTCAGTATTATGAAAACCCTGATGATTTTAATCCTGATCGTTTTATTAACACTTCAAAAACGCTTCCATGGCTTCCTTTTGGCGATGGCAAGCATACTTGTCCGGGACAATGGTTAGCAAAAGAGGAAATTTGTCAATTAATTACCTTACTTGTGCAGAGATACCAAATTCAGTCAATTCCGGAAAAAGAAGTAAAGCAGCAGGGCTATATTACCCTTAAACCTACTGAGGACATATGGCTCATCTTGACAAGTCGTAAAAATGATTTTTTATAATATCAGGGGGTAGGATGAATATTGTGGCCAGGCCTCAATTTCTAGCTAAAGTAGATGGTTATATTAGGGTGGATAAAATTAATCAAGGCGAATCCCTTTGGAGTGCGTGTCGCTTGCGACTACTTTTAGATTGCACGCATTAGTCTACAGAATACTCTGAGGCAAGCGAAGACCGCCCCTTTGTTGCCTCAGAGTATTCTGTAAAAAAATGCGTGCAATCTAAAAGCGGTCGCAAGGAGGCTAAGAAAAAATTGATTTAAATCTAGAATTTACTTCGTTAGCTCGGTAGAGCGTCTGTTCAAAGCCCAGAGTAACCAGAGGGAACTCTGGGTAAATAAAAAAAAAGAGCCGAGCCCGTTTCAGGGCGATTCAAATACGTGATGTTACATAAATTCACCTCTTATTAACCACCCATTTGGGTGATGATCCAAAAATATAGAATCATTTAAATACATTTATTATAAGAAGCTGTAACGTATGCTCTGGTTTAGGTTGGAAAAAAAATACGCGAATCATGGGCTTCAGGCCTAAACAAAGAGTGCATTCTATAGAAAAATTGTGGAAAAGATCTGTAAATAAAATGGGGTCCGGTCCGGCATACGGACATTTAGAAAACGAAAACAATGAGTGATTATACAATCCAATTCTGACCCCAATTTTTTTGAGAAAAATTTATGAAAGATGGTCAGGCTAGTGTTTAAATCAGTTTGATCTAGATTTTAGATACAATTTCATTTCATTTAATGGTAATGTATTAATGACGTCCTTCTTTTCCAACCACCCTTTTCGCGCCATATTTATCCCATATTTACAATTCATAAGTTCATTTGTGGAATGTGCATCAGGATTTATACAACATTTTAACCCTTTTTCTTTGGCTTTAATCCAATAACGCCAATCCATATCAACTCTACTGGGATAGGAGTTAAGTTCAATAATTTTGTTATTTGCAATGCACGCATCAATAATTTTGGAAACATTCAATTGATAAGGATCTCTAAATCTTAAAAGTCTTCCCGTTAAATGACCAATCATCGTTGTGTAAGGATTCTCAATAGCCTTTAATAATCTTTTAGTCATTACAATTTCTTCTTGATTAAAGTATCGATGAATGGAAACTATAACAAAATCAAGTTTTTTAAGAATTTCCTCTGAAAAATCAAGTTCGCCATCTTTCAAAATATCACATTCAACACCTGAAAATATTTGAAAGGTATCATCCATCAAGTTTAATTGTTTTATTCTTTTGACTTGCTCAAGAATTGTCTCTTCACTCATTCCATTTGCTTGATAGCTGGATTTCGAATGATCTGATATACCTATATATTCCCAACCATAATCTTTTGCTGCCAAAACCATTTCTTCAATTGTATTTTGTCCATCAGAATCAATAGTATGACAAAAGTACCTCTAAGATCATTTTCAACAATTAAATTGGATAAATATCCTTTTTTAATTGCTTCTATTTCTCCACATCCTTCACGTAATTCCGGTACTATCCAAGGCAACCCAAGAGAGCTGTAAATATCTTTTTCGCTTTTAATTGTAATTTTATCTTTTTTTAAAGTTTCCAACGTGTTGGAGGTTAGTGTGAGGTTATTATTTATTGCTTCTTCTTTTAATTTTTCAATATGTGATTTGCTGCCTGTAAGATTTAATAACTCGAAGGGAAATTTTTTTTCTTTCACTATGTATAAATTGGCAACCAATCCCTGTTTTAGTAAAACTGAAACTTTTTCTTTTCCATTGTGAATGACCTCATTAACCAATCCATGATTAATAATTGTAGAAATTGCTTCATTTGTATTTTTCGGAATTAATATAAAATCGAGCTGATCAATCAATTCCCATTTTCTTCTCAATTTGCCAACAGATTCAATTTTTTTTGAATAAGGTTTTAATATTTCAATCAGTGTGTTAGATAATTTATCAGCTACAGGAAATAGAGCTGTAAAACCTTGAATTTCAAATAGTGTTATCTGCTTAAGAATTTTTTTTATAAAAGCAGGTCCAAAAGACTTTAGCTTACTTACTTTTTCTTCTTTAATCGCTCTTTTCAGATCATCTAAATTTTTAATATGTAATTGTTCATACAAAACTCTAATCTTTTTTAATGTGAGTCCAGGGATTTGAATTAGTTTTAATATATCTGAAGGTATTGTATTTCTTAGGTGATTATAATAAGGAAGGTAGCCTTTTTTTATTAACTCACTTATCATTTTTGATATGCCTTCGCCTATTCCTGGAAGGAGTTCTAATGTTTGCTCCTCTACATTTTTATTAATATCAATTACTGTTTCTATCGCATTAGCAGCTCTTTTATAAGCAATTCCTTTTTTTGGATTTTCATCTACCAGTTCTACAATCATCCCTATTTCTCTTAATATCTGAGCAACTTCATATTTATCCATAAAATTATCCAGCTATTATTAATTCATCCAAACCTCCTTAGAGATTTGGATGATGTATATATGTAGAAGCAATTTCTATTTTTTTTCGTGTGATTTATCACAACCACAAGATTTTTCGAAATCAGCTAATTCTTTTTCAGCCTTATCTTTGGCATATCCATAACGGGCTTGAAGTTTTCCTAAAAAAGATTCTTTTTTACCATTAATTTCAGTTAAATCATTATCAGTGAGTTTACCCCACTTTTCCTTGACTTTTCCTTTAACTTCATGCCATTTACCTTCAAATTGATCTTTGTTCATAAATCTCCTAGAAATTTTTAATTGTTAAGTTACTTTTTACAGCTTTTACACCAGGAACTTTTTGAATTTCAGAAACTAATTTATCTTGATCTTTTACATCATCAACTGTTCCTTCTAAGGTAACGACGCCATTAGATGTATTTAAAACAACAGCTTTATAACTATCCCACAACCAGCCTCTGCTAACTTTATCACGAATTTTTTTATTTAGTTGGTCATCAGATGATGTATAATATGAATCTTGAGCAAATTTATCTTTCATTTCCTTATTTGAAGTAGGCTCTAAAACATTAATTCTACTGTTTAAGCTTCTTACACCATTCATATCCCGTACGTCTTTTTCAAGATTCTCTTTATCTTCTTGTGTTTTTACAGCACCTTGAAGAGTGACAACTCCATTATTAACTTGCGCATTTACTTGATCGTAGCCTTCTGAAAACCATCCAGAACTTATTTTTTTACGAATTTTATCTGTTAATTCCTGATCAGATATATTTGCATCTATATTTCGATTCATATCATTATTCATATTATCTGATTTATATTCTTGATTTGAATAAGTTGATCTTTGATCTTGGTTATACTGTGCATATGTTAATGATGAAACGCTTAAACCAATAGCTAAGGTTAGGATTTTTTTGTTTTTCATAACTTTATTTAACATAGATTTTCCTTTTTTAATTTTTGATTTTGTTACAATCTTAAACAAGCATGTCTAAGATTTTTCTAGATCTTGTAATAACAGAAATAGAATTTATGTAAAAATTTATTTAATTTTTGTGCGCATTTTGAGTATTTTTCTGAATTTAGATCGATCATTATTCTTTTCAAAATGAGATCGGTGTAAGGCCTGACATCAGGACATTTAGAAATCCAAAACAATGTGTGATTATACAATCCAATTTTTACTTCAAATATCACTTTGTTAGGCCTGAGCCCAATTTTGACCCCAATTTCCAATTCACCGCGCAGTGGAAACCTTCGAAAAGAAAAAACTTGACAACTTTACAAAGTTAAGAAAGATTATGTTTGGCCTAAATTAACATGTGCAAGAAATGAGAGATGTGCACAATTTTTTAAATTTAATTCGGTGCTATCAATTAATTCTTCGAAATCAACCCACTTGACTAAAACGGGGAGGTTTTGTAGACTTAAGGAATGAGAAAATCAAAGTATCAAAAGCGATTAGAACAGTTTATAGACGTTCCTCTTTTTACAGCATTCGAAGCAGAGGAACAGGGTATCCCGAGGCATGCGTTGGCTTATTTAGTGAAAAGAGGTACCCTAGAAAGGATTTATCCAGGAGCTTATCGTTTTTCTCAATATGAACCGGAAGTTGAGTTTCAGTGGGAAAATTTGGCATTGATTGCAGTTAGTATCCCCCATGGAGTCATTTGTCTAATTTCTGCACTTTGTTACTATGATTTGACGGATCAAATTATGCGAGAAGTTTGGATTGCTGTACCACACGAGTCCCATCCTCCCAAGCGGCCAAATACTAGAATCGTTAGAATGCGTAATATAAAGCTAGGGAAAATTGAAGTTGCCCTTGGGGAGTATATCGTCTACATTTTTGATAGGGAACGTTGCGTTGTTGATGCATTTCGTTATCTAAGCAAGGAAATTGCAATAAAGGCAATTCAGAGGTATTTTCAGAGTACTAAATTCAAGCCAGATCCAAAAAAACTAGGTGCATATGCAAAGGCATTGCGTGTAAACATAACCCCATACATTTTTGCTTATACAACATGACATCAGATTTAGAAAAATCGTTCAAAGCAAAACTGCGAGCCATTGCAAAAGAAAAAAATCGCGATCCCTCTGATCTTTGGCAAAATCTCACCCTTGAGCGCTTTTTAGTTCGTTTGGCTAATTCGAAATTCCGTGAACATTTTGTCTTGAAAGGCGGGATTCTTCTTTCCAAATATATCGAAATTGGGAGAGAAACAAATGACTTAGATTTTCTCGCACGAAGATTGATCAATGAAGTTGTGGGATTAAAAACCATTTTTGAGGAAATCGCAAACATTGACCTCAAAGATGGATTTGTCTTTCAAGAGATTATGGTAAATGAACTGACACATCCACATATGGGATACCCAGTAGCTGAAATATCCATGATTGCCTATTTTGGGCGAACTAGATTTAAAGTTTCTATCGATATTGGCTTTGGAGATATTGTCGATGCGGTTGAATATTCGATTCCACTTACAACATATTCTAAAGGAGTTCTTTTTGAAAGCAGTGTAAAGCTATCTTGTTATCCCAAGGAATTTATTTTTGCCGAAAAATTAGAGACAATTATTTATCGAGGCTCATTCAATAGCCGCATGAAAGACTTTCACGATCTTTATTCTATGATATCTTCTTCCCAATTGCCATCATTTAACAATCTAGAAGGGGTTATACGCTTGGTATTTAAGCATCGAGATACCCCTCTTGCTTTGCCTATTACTTATGCAGAGGATGAAATAGAGCAAGTGCAAAATTTTTGGAGCGCGTATCGAAAGAACTTGCGTGTAGAGACTTCTGATAATTTACCAATGATTATTGTTCAGATTATTGCTACGATTAACGATTGGCTACAATTAAATACCGATCTAATCGGAAGAGAGAAGAGATGAGCACAATTTAAGACAAAATAATCGAAACAATATTGCAAAAGAAATTATATGATGCTTGTTTTAATCAAGCCATTGATAACTATTATCAATAATACCCAAGTGAAACAAAATATTGCTGTATGCGCAGAAACTGCAATTGAACCTCGATTACGCGTTATTGCTCAATTATACCACAGCCCGCTTTAAACTTGGAATTTCAATCGCGCCAAAACCTCGGGATTCGATGATCGTAAATAGATCCATATTTCTAATATTGATATATTTACGATCATCGAATCGCGAGGATTTTCGCGCTGGTTGAAATCCAAGTTTAAAACGGGCTGTGGTATAGTAAAATTGTTCGATAGGATCTATATGAAAAATATTGTTCTAATAACTTTGGGATTATTGTGTTTAATTGGGGTCATCCATGCAGATGATGCAATAGATTCTGAGATTGAAAATGTATTTTCTTCATCTCTAGCGAATATGGAAACTCTTATACCAAATCTTGTCAATAACTCAGTTTCTGTCATTACTGGTGAGTTATCATTCAACGAAACTGATTTTGTAATAGAGGGACCAGAAAAACTTTTTCTTAATCGAACTTATTCTTCTCAACACGTTCCATATAACTATAAAAGTGAAATAGGAAAAATAAACGCAATATCTGATTTTAATGTAGGCCACAGTTGGTTTTTTAATTTACCAAATATCTTGTATTTAGAGAAATCAAGTAAAGATGAAAAAAAGACGATTACTGCCTACATGAGTCAAGCTTCTGGTGCGAAAACAATACATGTATCTAAGGTCTCTAAACAAAGATACGAGGAAGAACGCATTCCTCTAAAGGTAAAGAAAAAAAAGGGTCTTACTAATTGCCTCTCATCAAACATATCTGCGCGCACTAACCTCAATAACATAATCCTTTTTTTTGATCATGCTAGGCAATGTTGCACATCAATTTCAGGAAATGGGTCTATCATACATTATGCATGGGATAAAAAAAGTGATTGTTACAACAAACCATTAATTCCTCTATTTGAAAAAAAGCCAAACGGCAATCACTATCTATACAAAAATACTAAGATTTCTACCTCAAATAAATTTATGAGAGAAGATCTTAGTTGGCTTCAATACCAAGTTGATAAAGAAGATTTGAATATTGAAACAAGTGACGGGAAAAAAGGAAGTTATCGATTCATTTGTGAAGATACTGAAGTATTATTGGATCCTCAAGCAAATCATACCACCCGTGATATTATCAAAAAGTATGCTTCAAAAAAGGAATATCGCCTCTCAGAAGCTAATTTTAGCCATAAGCCATTTGTAAAATATACTTATAATAAACATCAACTATTAAATCAAAAAGAAGGTCCAGAAGGTCGATTTCTAAAGATTTCATATTATAAACAAGGTTCAAATAACGTCGACAAACTATCTACAGTAAATACAAAAAGTAATAGCCTGATCCTTAAACGAGTGAAACATTTACGAGCCCCTTTTGGTGTTGATGGGGAACCAATTATTACTCATCGCTTTGTTTATCATATCAATGAATTAAATCCGAAAAATCGCTTAGAATATAGTGGAGCAACCGATGTATTTGATGCTCTAATGAGAAAAACTACTTACCATTACGATAGCGATCATCGTCTAACATCTTTAGAAAAATATATAGGTCCTGATCAAAAATCTTATATGACCGAAGTATTTATATGGCAGGATGAAGAACTGAATGAACCTGCAAAGATACCAAAGCGAAATATTTCATCATTAGATGCAAATGTTCAATCTACATTTTTCGAAGATTTATCAAAGAGCGAAAAACAACCAGTTCCTACAATTAACAATAAGAATAATTCCAAACCTTTAAACGACGAGTATTTTAAGAAGATATTTATCGATTACGGAAATCATCTTCAAATAAAGAAAACGGGTCCTAGTAATCTTCTTGGAAAATATATTCAAGATTCCGCGAATCAAATTCAAATGGTTCGCTTATTTAAATATAGTCATCGTGGAAATATTGTAGAAGACACTTTATATGGAAATTTATCGGGTAAAAAAAATGATTGCGTTGTTAATTTAGATCAAAATTTCCAGCCGACAAATAATGTAGAGCAATATAAAAGACATTATCATTACTCCGATGATCAATACAACTTACTCTTATCGGAAGTTGAAGATAACAAAAAAGAAATTGAGTATGTCTATTATCCCAACACGAATCTGCTTCAGAGCAAATTGCTTAAAAATGGCTCGAAGATATGTTTAAGAGAATTTTATGAATACGATGATAATGCAGTTCAAATTAAGGTGATTAAAGATAATGGAAACAGTCGTGACAAAGATGATTTTAAGGGTATAACAGAACGACATATTATATACATTCAACCACGAAAAGCGCTACCGATTGGATTACCGGAAAAAATATATGAAAAGTATTTTGATTTTAATAAAGGTCAAGAAGTACTCCTCAAATATGTTTTTAATGACTATTCCAAACAAGGGCACCTAATAAAACAGGATCATTACAATAGCCAAGAACAATATTGCTATTCATTAGAATGGGACTATGACAATCATGGTAATCTAAAACGTGAAAAGAATGCTCTAAATCACAATATTTACCGAGAATATGATAACAACGATAATTTAATAAAAGAGATTAGACCAAATCAAGGATACCAGACAATTTTCACCTATGATTGCTCCAATCATCTAATGAAAGTTTCAGAAGTACATGAAGATGGAAATATTTTCAACACAAACTATCAATATGATCATGTAGGAAATCGTCTTGCCTCAAAAGATCATTTTGGACGCACGACTCAATACAAATATGATGATTTGAATCGTTTGATCGAAACAATTTATCCTGAAGTCATGACGGATCATGGAGTTCAAACTCCACGAACAAGCATTTGCTATGATATTTTCAATAATCCGATAACAATTACGGATTCAAAAAACAATAACACAATACATACATATAATTTGTATGGTAAACCAACAAGTGTAACGAATCCTGATAGAACGCACGAATCATTTGAATATTACCTTGATGGCACTTTAGCAAAGTCTATATCTTGTGATGGAACAATAACGAATTATCAGCGTGATTGCTTTGGAAGGGTTCTTAAAGAACAAACTCAAAACTCCACGATTTCCTATACTTATTATGGATCTAAGCTAAAATCTAAAATTGATGCAGAAGGGTGTAATACAAACTATCATTATGACGGAGCTGGTCGGTTAATAAAAACAGATTGTCAAGATAGGGTGGAAATACTTGAGTATGACAATTTAAGCAGAATTAGTAAAAAGAAACAATATTTTGGAATCAATAATTCAAATGTACGTGTTGAGGCCTTTGAATATGATAATTTAAATAGAATCAACGAAGAAAGAATCGAGGATGGCCATGGAGGTGTTCTTCGCAAGGTTAAATACAAATACGACTCTCATGGCAATCGTGAATCAATCAAAGAGTGCACCAAAGCAGGGAAAAGCGAAATTATTACGAAATATAATTCACAAAATCTCCCGATAGAAGTCATTGATCAACAGTCAAATAGTACACATATTTCTTATGATAACAATTTTAATGGAAAAAATACTCTAGCTATTACCACAACAGATCCTGTAGGCAATACATCAATCCAAATTTTCGATTCTCATGATCGATTGTCTAAAACTATATGTAAAAATGCTTTTGGGATCCTTCTTTCAGAACAAGAGATCTTCTATGATATTGTAGGAAATAAAACCCAAGTAATCGATTTAATAATTGTGGGAGGAAAACGTAAACAGAAAATAATGACGAAATGGAATTACAATTCTGTTGGTCAGGAAACAATTCAGATAGACGCTTTTGGAACTCCTGATCAAAAGCAATCTTTAATAAGTTATAATGAGTTTGGGCAAAAAGATGAGATTCAAAAACCAGATGGCACATCACTACTATTTGAATATGATTCCTTTGGGCGACTTAAAAATTTGCAATCGAGTGATTCGACTATTTCTTACAGCTACAAATATGATAAAAATCACCAAATTGTAAGTGTAGTAGATCTTATAAAAAGACAAGAAACCATTCGCAAGTATGATTCATTTGGAAATTTAGTTTTTGAAAAACTTGGAAATGATCATCAAATATCCTATGAATTTGATCAACTTAATAGAGTAAATAAAATTACCCTTCCAGATAGATCTGAAATCCAATATACATATGATTCTGCAAATTTAAAGGAAGTTGCACGTTTAATTAATGGAGAGAAAAAATACTCACATCATTATCAAAAATATGATCAGAGCGGCAATCTTACCCACTCTAAAGGATTATCTCACAAAACAGAGTTTAAATATGACCTTTCCAAGCGTAAAGTACAAATCAATACACCTAGCTGGAAACAGAGTGTTCCTCAAAATGGATATGATTCTTTAGGCAGATTAACAACATTTGACATTGAAGATAAAATTGGAAAAACCCACTACGAGTTTAGTTACAGCGATTTGAATGACTTATTAAGTGAGAGAGGGCATGTTACACATACCTATGGGGTAGATTCTATTCATAATAGAATAAGCAAAAATACTCATAAATATTCAATTAATTCATTAAATCAACTATTTAAACAAGGATCGATTGAATACAAATACAATTTAAATGGAAATTTGGTTGAAAAAATCAATGGATCAAAAAAGATTCAATATTTCTATGATGCCCTAAATAGGCTCACAGGCGTAAAGAAAGAGGGTGTGTTAACAGAGTATCAATATGATGCATTTAATCGTAGACTATCGAAGAAAAAAGAAGGGCTAGAGAAGAATTATTTATATCTTGATCAGGATGAGATTGGGGAAATCGATTCGAAAGGGAAAATTCAGCAATTGCGCATTTTAGGGTTAGGCATCGACGCAGAAATTGGATCTGCGGTAGCTCTAGAATTAAATGGGCAGGTATACGAACCTATTCACGATCATAATGGCAATGTCGTTTGTTTAGCGCAAAATGGAAAGGCTATTGAAACCTATCGTTATACTGCATTTGGAGAGGGAGAAATATATGATGATCAAGGAAAATTGATAGATAAGTCACAATGTGATAATCCTTGGAGATATGCTAGTAAGCGATTTGATGATGAGACGGGACTGATCTTTTTTGGAAGGCGCTATTACGATCCGGAAATTGGCCGTTGGATCACGCCAGATCCCTTAGGATATTCTGACGGACCAAACTTATATGCCTATTTGCATCACAATCCACTGACATATCATGACGCCTATGGATTATATGGACGTGCTTATGCCGATTCATGTCATGCGGGAATGAATTCACCCCATTTTTGTGACTGGGATCGAGGGCGGTCGAATGATTTAGGATCGAACGATAGTTCGTTATGGGATAATTATTGTTACTATTCGGATAAATGGACGAATTTCCATACTAATATCTCTAATTGTTGGTTGGATGGGATGATGAGTCCTTTTTCAACGCTAAATAACTTGAATAATCGCCTATCACATCTTCAATATGTGTGGAATATAGGCTTTGCTGAAGCTGGTGCAGCTTCTTATGTTTTGACAGAGTGTTGTGAGGGGGCCAGTGAAACACTTGGATTGGCAATGTGTTTAGGTGGTTTAGTTCAGCTTGGAAAATCGGCAGCTGTCGGAGCATATCAGGGATTAAAATATTCTTGCGCAAAAGTTGGTATATCTAGCATTGTCAATCGTGGATTAAATTGTTCAAGTTTTCAAGCTGCTGAGTTTAATAGTGGTAGGGTATTTAATTGCGCAGGTAGGGGAATAAAAAACAATTCAGATTTTATAGCGAGTACTAATGGAATAGTAATCCCGAAAAGTCGTTCTATTTTAGAATCTGGCTTTCAAAGAGCTGGTTTTCAAACTTTTCAAACAGAATCACGTGGAATGGGATATATTTTACCCAATGGAAATGTAGTTAGGGTTATGGAGAATGCTGGCAAGGCTCCTTTAAGAGCATCTTTTACTAATAGAAATGGTGGACCAATCAATATATTTACAGGTAAACCTCCGCAACCTGGTAAAGGTATGAATAATTTATCTAGAAGAGAATATGTTAGAGAAAACACACATTTGGATTTAATGCCATGATTGAAAAAATGATAGCGCAAATTAAAAAATATCTACCTTTGAAAATTGCTGAGATTGTTTGGGATGGAACAATTTTTCAAATGTATGGAACAAATTGGAACTTTACTACTTTAAGTGCTTGGAGAATTTCCACCAAAGATTATATTGAAATTGGTTGTTTTGATAAAAATTCAATTGATTTAGTAAATGAGTTAAAAGAATTGACAATCTCAGAAATAAGTTTGCAGGATGAACGATTAAAAATTGATCCAGTATTCCACTTATCTAATGGACAAAAAATTGAAATCTTTTCAACAGATACTTATGAGCCATGGACTTTTAAGGTTAATGATCTAGATCTTTTTGTTGCTACTCCAAGTTCTCCTCAATCTTTCAATCGATCCAGCAATCAAAAAATTGAATAATGGACGTGCATTTGCATAATATTCTATACAATTATTTTTTATAACACTGTACAGATGACCCCTTAAAGGTGAAAATAATTTTGTCATATATTTTGGTCAGATAGAACAAATGGCAATGAATCAATTCAGAAGTGGAATATAAACCTTCTAACGGCGCTTAAAATATTAATGCTGGAAACAGTCTAAACAAAAAACTTTCTCATCTAGAAAATGTTCAAAAAAATACATCAAATCACATAAAATATTTGTCAGACGGAAAAATACGTTATTATGGACCAGAAATTAAAGCAGCAATGCCAGGTCCTACAAGGGGAAGATCTTATGTATTAGAGTATAATCCAACCGATTGTAATACTAGAGCTTGGGTGGTGTGCTATGATTTATGTGGAAAGGTTAATAGAGTTCATCCAAAACAAATAAATGGACAAGAAATTCGATGCAATCACTATCCATTAACAGCGAGAGAACAGGGACTATGAATAAGAAACAATTAGGGCAAGAATTAATCGCTCAGTTAAATTTGGGATTTGATATAGTGAAAATATCAAGATGGGCTCACAAAATTAACTTTGAAAATATCAAAAATATTGATTCTTCAATGCATGTTATTCTTCAAACTTTATTTAGTATGGAGGATGATCTCCAATTTGAATATACTGAAAATGAATTAAGAATGATTGCGAATAATTTGATAAATAATGATGAAAATCCATTTAGAAAAATTGCTGAAAAAAAATCAAAAGAAGTAAATTAAGATTGTTGATAGGTCTGACATCCGGATATTTAGAAAACTAAAACAATAAGTGATTATACAATCTAATTTTTTATTTCAATTGTCCTTTTGTTACGCTTTACCCCAATATTATGGAAATGAAAAACTTTCCTCAACTTCTGGGCCAACTAGAGGTGCTTTGTATGTATACGAGTGGAATATAAACACCGGACAAACAAGAGGTTGGTATGAATGCTGTGATCATTTTGGTAATGTCAATCGCGTTCATCCTAAAAATTTAAATGGAAAAAATATTTCTTCCAAACATTACCCACCTATATCTTTAGAGATAACACCATGAAAAACAAAAAAGAAATTGGAAAAGAATTAAAAAAAGAGTTAGAAAAAGGTTATAACGTTGAAAGAATATCTAATTGGGCCTATGACTTATTTAATGAAAGCCATGGAGAACAATCTCTAGAATTAAATGACATTCTTCAAACTATTTTTTTAATGGATGCTGGTCCAGAATTTGTTCTTTCAAAATCCCAACTTACTGATTTAGCAAATGAGTTGATAAGAGACGATATAAATTTTTCAACAGAAATAATCAATGATATCGCTGAAATTGGAGATGATGAATGGTTAATTTGTCCAAAATGTTTTGATGCTTGGGAATCTAACAGTAGTGATAAAATTGTTCAATGCTTGAAATGTCATAGTTTCTTACAAAATCCACGATACAAACAGATTGAGTAACCCATCTAATGTAAGGGTTTTAAGGTATAATCGTGTAGCATATTGGCATGAATCTACTGGGAGTGTTATTATTCGTAATCCAAAAGCTGTTGGTGGAGGAACAGTTTTTAAACCCAAAAATGGAATAAATTATTTTCTTGAGGAGTTATTTTAAATGAATGCAATTCAAATCAATAAAAATAAAATTATATTAGAAGTTACAAAGGATGAGTTAGGTGTGCTGAGTAATGCCTTAAATGAAGTCTGCAATGGTATTGAGATTTGGGAGTTTGATACAAGAATGGGTATTAAAATTGAAGAAGCAAGAGACATGCTGAAAAAATTAAATTCATTCTATGTAAAATCCGAAGAAGATTGACATTGCAATCGGCCCTGGAGCCTATATCAACCTCTTCTGATGAAATAAGAAGTGGGGGCAAAAATTGAAATAGGGGTCAGACCGGACCCCATTTTTCAAAAGTGTATACAACCTTTCGAGTTTCTTCAAGACTATATCAAAGCACCTTGTGGTCCAGTTATGCATGGGATTAAAATGAACAATATATTAGCTATTATTTTTATCGCTTTAATAGGTTTTAAAACCTATTTTTTCAAAACTATTTAGATGGTTACATTGAATTAACAATTTCGTTTCTCTTATTGGCATGGTTTTTTGTGGAAAAAAATAAATAGAAGGTTCGTGCACAATTCATTATCAATTTAATCCCATACATAAATAATTATTTAAAAAACCAAGGGCCAGCCAAAATTTAACTATTCTTTTGTGAAATTGAGGTCAAAATTAATGTTGGGCTTTTGAATAAAACACCAATTCCAATTTACAAATCTTTACCCCAATTTGATCTTTAATACCCCGCGCAGCGGAAATCCTCCGAAAGGAAAAACCTTGACAACTTTCAAAGTTAAGGAAGATTATGTTTGGAATTCTTTACACAGGAGATAAAAAATGGTGTGTTTCAGTTCAATAAAATTGTGGGGAACAGAACTTACAACACTTTGCATGCATGATGGAAAAATGTTATTTTATGTGGCAACTTCACCAAATAAATCTACTTCTGCGGGATATACAATAAATAAAATCAAAAAAGTCAATGTTGAACTTAGAGAATGTAATCACGACACTATAACATCCGAAGAACACTTTCTAGATCTTGTTAAAAAAGGTTTGATTGTCTCTATCACTAAAGATCAAAAATTCAAATTATTTTCTAAAGTTGATAAAGCCTCTAAAGAAAAGTTATTTTGTCTTACAAAAGGTAAAGATGATACCACCAACATAAAGGCCACTCAATGCTCCGTAATTAAAAAGAAAGTTGAACAAAAAGCAAAAGAACAATTTGCTATACTAGCAACACATTTTAAAAAGGATGCCGAAAAAGTAGAATCAAAATCTGTGGCAGCTTTGGAAACAAGGGCTGTTCTAAACCAACCAAAACAATCCTCAAAATCCTCACAACCCAAACCCGAAAGAGAACAACCTAAAAAAGTTGAATCAGAGTTGGCGGACGTCCAAGCAATGAGTCGATCTTTTGCAGCTTCTTTATCTTTGCAACCGACTTATGGAACAACCGGGCTTGTATCTCGTGTGGAATCGCAACAACTAGAAAGAAAACAGCCCCCTTTAGAAAAGAAAGAAGAAAAAAGACACCTTGACAGTTCTGCAGGTCATACTTCTGTAGCCGTTTCGACACATAATATTTCCTCAACACATTCAGCACAAAAAAAAGAGAAGAATGAGGAAGAAAGCACCCCAGTTGTAAAAATTAGAGAAAAAGAATTCCTTTCCCTAAAAGATGGAAGCTTCGTAATAATGGGAACAATTAAAACTACGATATTTCTGCTAAATCAATACCAGAATTCACAAGATTACAATCAAAAGCAAAAAAAAATATTAGAACTTACGCAGCAAAATAAGACTTTAGACACAAATAGCGAGCTCTTTAAACAAAACCAATCCCTTATTAAAGCATTGGAGGAGCAAGTAGCACCAACAAAGCATTTATTAGAAGCACTTCAAAAAACAATCGATGACCATTCAAAAGTCTACATCAAAGTTCATTCTCCAGATTTTCATGGGTGGCCTACAATATTTGTTCCTCCAAATACTATGTTAATGCTCCCCACTTGTTATCATGTTCATATAGGAGAAAAGGGGATTCTTAGTGAAATGTCAATTTCATCAAGAAATACCAAAGCCACTTACAAAAACATTAAATGTTTTGCCACAACAAATCTTGAAGAGCTTATCAAATCTTTTGAAGAAGATTACGTTAAACGAGAAGGTTTAAATACCCTTTTGAAAAAAGCTAAAGAGGAAACTATTTCATTACGCAATGATATGATGACTGAATACAATAGGGGAAATTTAGCCATTGGATGGTTGAGGCAAATTCAGGATGAAAGACAAAAACTTAAAAGAGAGTTAGCCGAAATACGTAAAAATTTTCCAACCTTGAATTCTAATGTATTAGTAGAACAAAGAATTGCATTGTATTTAGAATATCAAAAACTAGATTCTCTAAGTAAGAAAATAAAGGCAGATGAAGCTTTTATTGAAGCAGCACAAAAAGATGCAGAAAACCCACAAGATCTCACAACAAAACGACAAGATCTTGAAATACAAAAGAAAGCAGAAGCAGCACTTACGTTAGAAGATAACAAACAAACAACCCTTTTTGTAACTTCTTACGGGCAAATGGAAAGAATAAAAGAAATAGAAGAACAATTACTCAAATTAAAAAAGAGAATGGAAGATATTCAAGAAAATGTCAAAATCTATAAAGATTATTACAGAGTAAGAGTTGTTTATATAAATCAGAGATACAAGGCTATTTTAATAGTAGAAGAAGATTTATTACTTACCTCAAGTGCAGCCTTTAAAGAATGTGCCGATAAAAAATTAGGAACAATTCCCCAATTGCCCTACAATATAGACTGTCCCGTTAAGGGACAGTATACTCATACATTTTATCATACACGTTGTGTAATTGTTTCTAATCGAGTTTTGGAAGCTATTTCTGACACAGAATATGTTAATCGTAATGACGAATTTGAAGCTGTGATTGCTACAGCCAAAAAAAATGAAGAAGAACGTAAAAATGAAATGCGCTTAAAACAAAGAGCTGAGGAAAAACAGAGATTGTTAAAAGCAAAAAAAGATGAAGAATGTTGTGGAATCATGTGATTGCTGCTGTTAGCAAATTGACATTTGAGTTTAGAATTGGAATAAATTGGAAATGGGGTCAGGCCCAATACCGTTCACTTAGTGGTTCCAATCGTGTATATATATTTATCTATCTGGGTTTTACCGAGAGCTCGTACCACATTATATGAACTTCCTTTTCTCTTTACTCCTCTTGGATTTGATCTCCCTT
>JACDES010000132.1 GCA_013816265.1 Parachlamydiaceae bacterium
ACACAAACATGTACGTATCATATGCCGTCCCTACAGGACTCAATGTATTGTTTGTACTGTCCCAGGCCTCCGCTTCGCTGCGACCTGGGCTATATCATGCCGGCCCTTCAGGCCTAACGCAAGGAATTTTTCTTAAGTGAATGTATGTAAAAGAGTGGAAAGGAAAAAGGCTATTCGCCAATTTTTTCCCTTATTTTGACAGCATTGGGCTTTGAACAGACGCTCTCCGAGCTAACGAAGAGTCGACAGGCTTTTATCTTACCTAATTTAACTTATATAACTCCTCTCCGAAACAGTAAAAGAAATTAGGCGATTATATTATTTTTTCTATTAACTATAATGATAATTTGATTATTTTAAATTCGTTGACCAATGATATCAACTATGTTAAACTGTATTTATTTAAAAAATTAAATAGAGGTTAGTAATGATTCCGGCGATGATGATTGGAGTGATGGTTCTTACGGTAAATCACAGTGATGATTTAAAGTTGAAATTTAATAAATTATCTAAAGAACAAAAAATTGTTACGGTTGTTGCTTTAACCATTTTTTTGGCTATATCAACGACTTTCCTATTACTTCAAAATATGCATCGATTTTATACCTATAAGAAACCTGATTTCCAAGGATCCTTGAAAGGTAAAATCGCTTATGATAACTACGTGATAGACCTTGCAATAGAAGGCAAAGACTTGAAATTAGATCAAAATGGTCTGTTTTCCGGTCATGCCAAAGTCACAGAAATGGGTGGGCATATTGCCTATGATGGCTTGTTCGAAAAAAGTGTATTCAAGAAAGGGACGCTAACAACGTACTTTTATGAGACCACTTGTGTTTTTGACGTAGATAATTTCAAAATTGTTAGTGGAAAAAACACTACTGGCCTAATCGAAAAACCTATTTTAGATATTGCTACGACAGAAAGACAGCTGAAAGACTATACAAAATTAATGAGTTATACACGTTTCCCGATGACTCCATCGATTTATCACTATGAGGGATCTATAAATGCTTGGGCCTCTTTATGGGATAGAAAAACAGCGTTTATTGAAAGCGATCATATAAAAATAGATGAAAAAGGTCGTATAATCGGAAAATTTGTTAGACGACATGATGACGAACACCATTACTCAACATTCGACACTAAGAATGGAAATTTCGAATTAATGATGTTGAAAGCTTAAGGCTTTCTCTACAAGAAGCATTTTTTTCGCTAGTAAAAGAGACTAAATTTTAAATATTAGGTGATTTTGTGAATATTAGTAGATTGAGTATTTCTAAAGGATATGATGATTTGTATAATAAAATGGAGCAGCTTTCAGTACCACAAAAACTTGTCTCTATTATAGCTTTAACCATATTTCCCTACTTTTTGTACTATTCGTTTAAATTAATTAAAAAATTAAGTGATAGACGAATTTGTAATGAAGAGATGCGTCCTAATCAATTAAGCCCGATAAGCCCGATCGACCTTTTCCCAATAGGAATAAAACCTGATTTGCAAGGTTCCTTAAAGGGGAAAATTACTTTTTCGCCTGACGAAATACTATCGATAGAGGGCAACAACCTAAAATTAGACTGTCGAGGGGTGTTGACAGGGGTGGCAAAAGCTGAAAAAGATGGGGCTATTTATGAAGGTGAATTTGAAAGAGGTGCGTTCAATAGTGGAACAATAAAATTATCTTTATTGGGTGATTTGTATCAATATGATATTAAGGATGGAGCCGCGACAAAGTGCGTGAAAAATAATGAAATTCCTGTTGATGAAACTACTTCTCAAATGATCCTTTTTAATCATACATTAATTTTCGGACATAACTACCCACATTTTAACTTTCAATTTGAAGGCTATTTTAAAGGTATTGCCACTTTTAATAAAAATCCTGTTCAAGTAGAAATGAAAGATCTTCGCGTGACTGAGAATGGTGCATTATTAGGTCTCGGTAAGGTTGTTGTAAATGGTAAAGCATATGAAGTAGATAGCCGCTCAGGGAATAATAAATACACTTATATCGGTAATCAACTTCTTTCATAGCCCCGAAAAGGCTGTGAATTTGAAAGGATTGATCCAAAATGAAAGCGAAAGAGGACTTTCGCACTCCAAACGCTACGCGATTCATTAAGAAAAGCTATTTTTAAGGCTACGCGAAGCGTTTGGAGTGCGAAAGTCCTCTTTCGCTTTTTTTAGGAGTAGCCCTCTCATTTTTCACAGTCTAGATAGATTTTCACACAGTCCAAAAGCAAACAAATCCCAATTCTGTTTATTCGTAATCATTTTTTGATAACTTAAATTTATTGACCATTCGTACTAAATGTGATAAATTACGGTTGTTTTTTTTCAAACAAACTAATTAGGGGGTAACAATGATTGTTAATAACTCAAATGTAAAACCGGTAAATTTTATTAGCGAACAAGTTAATAAATTAACACCACAACAAAAAGTTGTGTCCATTTTCGCCATTGCAATACTTTTAAGTATGTCATTGACTTACATAATCGTGTCGAATTTACACAGAATTTTCCCAAAACCAAAACCAGACCTTGAAGGAACTTTGAAAGGGAAAATTATTTATAACAAAACATTCGGATTAGATGTAGAAGGTGAAAAATTAAAGTTAAATAATAAAGGCCTACTATCAGGTGAAAATTTAACAGTGAAAACAGGTCCTGCTACATATGAAGGTGGATTCGAAAATACTCGATTTAAGGATGGTACCCTTAAAACAAGTTTTGAAGGGCATACTTATCGAATCAAAGTAGTAAACTTTGCAATTGAAAGCGCCGAAATACTTCAAGCAGGTAATGCTAAAGCTGTGGACGATCTCGTTAAATTTGAAGAAAAATTGTTTAACAACAATTGTTTCATACGTCCGTTTACTGTAAAACAATATAGCTATTCAGGTGAATTCAACGGCTTAGCTTGTTTGAAAGATCAAAAAGCAATTAAATGTGAAAGTAAGCTTTTTACAATGGATGAAACCGGTCGTTTTACTGGAGAAATTATTGCACGTTTTTCAGATAAGAGTACGAGAACTGTACAATGTACAAACTTGAATTTCCAAGATGTAATCAAAAAATAATAGTCAGTTAAGAGCCTACATACTTGTGTAGGCTCTTTTTTTATAAAAATGAATTTTACGAAGGAATAATAATGAATATTAGCAGGGTAAGCTTAACGGAATCATTTAAGAATTTTGGAAATCAAGTCATCCAAGTTACGAAATCACAAAATCTTCGGTATGCTGTGAACGTTGTAGCCTTAGCTGTATTTGTTTATTGCATTTATAAATGTTATAAAGAGAGATTGGGGTTACTTTTTCTTTTTTTTATATGGAGAATGTCAAAAGATCAACATAAGCTTCCTAAACATATTACTCCTATCGAACAACAAGCTGCTCCTGCACAAAAAGAAACTGCACCTACTCCTAAAGAAATTACATTTAGCACTATAGAAAATACACCTGTTGACAAGCTTCCTGTTGTTGCTAAACCAGTCTTAGAAGGCAGTTTGAGTGGTAAAATTACCTATGCCCCAGATGTTATATTTTCTGTTGAGGGTAAAAACATTAAACTAGACTCGAATGGTCATTTAACAGGGCATGGTAAAGTCGAATACAAAGATATAGTTTATGTTGGTGATTTTGAAAAGACTGCTTTTAAAAATGGATTGATAAAAGAATTGAAAGGTGGCCAATTACACCAATATGAAATTAAAAATGGAACTTGTATAAGTGCTGTTAGATTTAAAGATACTAACCCCGAAATATTGGATGAGGTTTTTTCTGGCCTCGACAAGCAAATTGAATTGATTGGTCAAAATAATTTAATTATTGGACCTATATTTCCAACAGAAAATTATCAATTTAACGGTCAATTTGAAGGAACAGCAACATTTCCTCAAAAAACCATGAAATTAGAAATAACAAATTTTCACTTAAATGAAAAAGGATGGTTGTCAGGATCCGGTAAAACCATTCATGACGATAAAACATATCCTTTTAATAACTCACTATTTACTTACCAATAAGGCTTACAATGAATATCAGTAAAGTAGCAGCTGTTCCTGCAATAGTTTCAACAAATCCAGTATTATCAAAATTATCTGATAAACATAAAATCGTTATGAGGTTAGTATTAGCAGCTTTGGCAATTTTTTCTATTGCCTATGTATGCATTAGAAATTGGAGTAAAGGAATTCTAGTAAAGCCCGTATTGGAAGGTACCTTTAATGGTGAAATTAATTATAACCCTCTAACTACTCTTAAAATCGAAAGTACCGGATTAAAATTAAGTGAAAAAGGTTTGTTCACGGGTAAAGCAATTGTAGCTTTGAATAAGATTACATACAATGGCAGGTTTGTAGATTCCCGTTTTGAAGAAGGTTTTATTCAGTGTTATTTCGGAAAAAGTATGTACTTTCTGAATATAAAAAATTTTAAAATTGTTGCAGCAGAGCGAAATTATAATGGTGGTGAACCTCTATTGGATGGGATGGATATCCAAGAAGCGTTGGAAAAGAGGGATGCTTTAATTGTTGCTCCGAAATTTGACATGAGTAATTTTAGTTATACTGGAACATTTAAAGGAGAAGCATTTTACAATAAAAAACCTGTTAAGATTGCTTCTAATAAACTTGAATTGAATTCAAAAGGGGAAATTGATGGTGTTGGTAACCTAGAAGTTCTCGGAACAGCCCACGAAGGTCAATTAGAAAAAATCCATCATCTTAATGGGTCTTTAAAAGGTGCGGTTATTTTAAGTCCTAAAGTAGGGGTTGTAGCTAAAAAAATATTAGATGTTAAAATGTAATCTTAGGTTGTTTATAGCAATTTTGGGTTGATTTTTTGGAGTGCGTATCGCTTGAGGCTAAGAAAAAATCGATTGATAACACAAAAACGAAGTTATTTGTTCAATAGAATGTTTGCGTTTTGCTATACCTCCCTCCGAGGTTGGCGGTTTCAAACAAAGCGAAAGAGGACTTTCGCACTCCAAACGCTTCGCGAAGCTTTGAGGATAAGAATTTTTTAACTTTACGCGAAGCGTTTGGAGTGCGAAAGTCCTCTTTCGCTTTGTTTGAAACCGCCAAGCTGGGATGGGGGTTATGAACTAAAGAACCTTTTCAAAAAATTGTTTCTTTTTTGTGGTTTTCAATTTTTTCTTAGCCTCCTTGCGACCGCTTTAATAACTGCGGATGCAGTTCAATATTCTTGTTGTGCCATCCAGGGGTAACTTCCCCCTTTTAGGGGTTGCGCAACCCCTGGCTACCTATATTTAACTGCTCCGCAGTTGGGCGAGGTCAATGTTTAGTAAATCAATATGTCTAGATTTGACGCTTACCTCCAAAGTTTCATCAAAGTGAATTAAACCAAATACACCAGATCTTTTTCTTTTCCTTTTATATTTTCTTTCAGACAAAATAAGAGTCCATTATCTTATTTGTAAAATGTAAAAAAGGAATTATGATTAATAGTTTAAACAATCTCTTCGGCAGTTCTGCCAAGTTTATAAAAGATAATTTCTTCATTCCGGTCACTTCTCAACTTACAAAAATAAGAAATGCTGTATCAGTAGCATTCTCAAATCTTATTAATACTTCTTTTATATCTCGATTGAATTGGCGTCTAAAAAGAATCGAAGTGAAAAAAGAAGAGAAATTGATTTCAGAAGTTGCTGTAAAAGCCATTCTACCTGATCAAACAATAGCACAACCACCCAAAGAAATTGAAAATGAATCCAGTTCTACAGATGAAGATTCAGAAATAGTTCCTCCAACAGTCATCCAAGAGGAGCCAATTACACATGAAGAAGTTGTAGAAGAAAAAAACCTAGAAGAAGAAGTTGTAGAAGATGTTGTAGAAGATGTTGTAGAAGAAGAAATACTTCCAATACCTGTTCAAAAAATTGTCCCGAAAAAAAAGAAAATCAGAAACCAAGTCAAACCATTAATTCGCGGAAAAATTGACGGACTTATCTCTTATAGTCATATTGAATTATATGTTAGCGGTGAGAAACTTACGATTAGCAAGAAAGGTTTACCGGAAGGCGTGGGGCAAATTACAGTAAATGATAATGTTTATAAAGGTGAATTGGTTGGTGGAAGGTTAAAGGCAGGTGAATTTAAAGGGAAAGTTGGTTCTTGGGCTTATGAAATGAAAATCGAAGATTTTTTTCCTACAGAGGCTTCAGAAAAAAATGATGAGGGCATTAGACAAAAATTCATTCCAAATGAGAAATTCAAGGGCAACTACCACTGGTCTCAAGACCACTTTACAGAATTTTTCTATGGAAGCAGGTATATTCCTACTTATGAAGGGTTTTTAGAAGGTGAGATCATTCATGGTGAAAAAAAAATAAAAGTGAATTGTCCCAATTTTAGTATTGATGAAGAGGGTTTGTTAAAAGGAGATGGAGAGATTAGTCTTGATAAGGTGATGTTTAAGGGTGTATTCGAAGAGAGTCAGTTTAAAAAGGGCGAAGCAGAAATTGAATTGGATGGGAAAAAATATCTGATTAAAATTGATGATGGCGAGATTGTAGAGGCTAAATTGAATGAAAATAACCTTACCGAAGACCTAGTCTCTTTTGAAATTCTAGAGAAAATTGCTGACCTATTGGACAATGCCTTACTAAATAATATTTCCTTATAAACATTAGTAGACTTTATTTCAGAATAATAGTAATATCGCCTCACTTTTCGTTTAAATTTTAATTTATATAGGATGTTTTTATGATTGCTAAAGTAAAAGAAACGACAACTAATTCATTTAATTTTTTTAAAGATAATGTATTAGAACAATTGAGTGAAACACAGAAATTTGTGGCTATCGTAGCATTAGCTGTTCTCGCAACAATTGCTGTTGCTCGTAAGCTTTACAAATGGAAAAGCAAAGCGAAGCGTATTAATCCGTCTCAAATGAATCGTTCTCATAAAGTGCAGCCAGGCATAGAAGGTAAAATTGTTGGTAAAATCTTCTATGAAGCAAATAAGATTTTACATGTTAATGGAGATTTTAGATTAGATAGAAACGGCTTTTTAAACGGGAATGGAAAAACGACATCAGGCGAGGAATCGTTTGAAGGAGAATTTAGAAATAACAAATTGTATACAGGAACTTGTACAAGAGTATTTCAAGGTAAAAAATTTGAAATGCTAAAGAAAGACTTCAAATACAGTGTTATTGAACAGATAAATCTAGATGGTACAAAAGTAGCCTTGCAAGATGCCCCTAAGAATGATTTGATATGGAAAATTGAAAATGCAGATGAGCAAGAAGTAATGAAGATATCACCTCAGTTCGAAGGCAAGTTGAAAGGAAAACTAATCTATCCAAATCGTATTTTAGATGTTGATATGGAGACATTTAGACTAGATGATGAAGGCCATTTAAATGGTAATGGAAAAGTAGATATTGGTGGATATCATCATGAAGGTGAATTTGTTCAGGGTATATTTTATGAAGGTGTTGTGAAAGTAGATTTAGGATTTGAAAAAAACGAGATTGGTGTAACAAAAACTAAAGCGCACATTGTTCATAAAATTTATGAGGATGGAATGAAAGAAAGAATTCATTTATCTGATACAAGATCTATCGACTTGTGGCGTGCTGCGGTAACGAGATAATTCTCAACGAGCATAGAGGCGACACGCACTCTAAAAGTAAGCGTCAAATCTAGACATATTGATTTAATAAATTTGGCCTTGTCTAACTGCGGAGCAGTTAAATATAGGTAGCCAGGGGTTGCGCAGCCCTGAAAGGGCAAGCTACCCCTGGATAGCATAACAAGAATATCGAACTGCGGATGCAGTTCAATAATTGCGTTAGTCTCCATCACGCGATTATTGAACTG
>JACDES010000133.1 GCA_013816265.1 Parachlamydiaceae bacterium
GTGGTGGAGGTGGAGGTGGTGGAGGCGGTGGTGGAGGCGGTGGTGGAGGCGGTGGTGGTGGATTAGGGTGAGGATTTGGTCCCGGGATAAGTATATAAATATATTTATTAAGAAGTTCAGAAGATAATATTTTATTATCGACACTTGGGCTATTTCCGGATGTATTAGATACTTTGACAAAAACAGCCGACTTCCCAGGTGGGGCTACTGCAACTATTTTATTATCATTAATAATCGTAAATTCAGCTTGAACATCACCAAAATTTACTTGAGTGACGGTTAAAAAACCTGTTCCGATAAGCACTACTTTATTTCCACCATAAACAGGACCAGAAGTAGGATATAAATTGGTTAAAATTGGAGGTGGGGGATTCGGAATTAATATATAGGTATAAGTATTGCTGACACTTATAAATGCTTTTGACTTCTTTTTCTTAGATGTCGTTGAGTTCAAAACAACAACGTTTACTATTCTATTCCCAGGAGGTGCTATTGCTTCAATTTTTGTATCATCAATAATAGTAAACTGTGCCGAAATGTCTCCAAATAAAACCTTGGTTGCATTTGTAAATCCGCTTCCAATAATTTGAACAACATTTCCACCCGGAACTGGACCAAAAGTGGGATTTAAACTTTTTACTATAATGTCTGAACTAACATTAAATGTTTGAGCGGTAGTAGCAAGAGGACTTCCATTGCACACCATTGTTTGTCCTGTAAAGACCTTTGCAATAGAAGTTCCTGCCGTATTGGTAACTGTTAGGGTTGCAGTAAATTCTCCTCCTGACAAATAAACATGTGAAGTTGTTGGAATATTTGTTGATTCTATATTCCCATCCCCAAAATCCCATGAATACGTAGCTATTCCTCCCACAGGAGAGCTAGAACTAGATGCATCGAATAATGTAGGGGTACCCTGATTTCCTGGAATAACATTAAATATAGCGACAGGAGATTGATCCGGCGTGATTGAAATATCAACAGTTCTATTTATCATCGGAATTAAGTTTTCAACATTATTATTAGCTAAATTAATCATGATAATATTGTAATCACCTACATCTGAAACTAATGCAAATTTACCGTCAGGCGTAATCCGTATGCCTTGTGGAAACATCCCAATACCATCAATAATGGCTTTTGCTATTGGTGGATTTTGAGTGAGATCAACCGGTGTGACAGTCCCACAGAATGTGTTAACAACATAAGCAGTTTTTCCATCAGGACTAATTGTAAGAAATAGTGGATCTTCGCCAACAGGAATAGGTTCAAATACCTGTGGAGGTGTTTTTGTAATATCTATAACACTAAGAGTATCCATATAAGCATTTGCTATACAAATAAGCTTACCTTCAGGTGTAATCGCAATACCTGAAGGTCCATCACCGACATTTATTTTTTCTCCTGGCGTTGGGGGCGATGTCGTAAGATCAATTGGAACAACACAATCATCGTTATTACAAGTTACATATGCCATTTTACCATTAGGAGTAATAGCGACACCATAGGGAAAATAATTCAAACTAACCCAAATCACATTGAAGGTATCATGAGTAAGATCAATAATTGCTAATGTACGTTCCTGACTATTTGTAACATAGGCTTTACTATCGTCTGGAGCTACTGCAATAAAAAGGGGTCCTTTTCCGACGGAGACATGATTTATTTCCGTTGGGGGCGTTGTGCTCATATCAAAACATGTCATATTGTTAGTGTCTGTACTGACAACATAGGCCCTTTTCCCATCTGACGAAAAGGCTACACCTTGAGGATTATACCCTTGATAATTAATATTTCCTTCAACAGTAGGAGGACTCGATAAGTCGATCTGGGTAATCTCACTTGATTCAAAATTAGTTACTAACGAAACCCATGAGTCCTTTGGATTTTCAGTTATTTTTCTAACTGAAATTGCTCCTGATAGAGTGTCTAAATTAATACTCCAGGCCATTAATACAAATAAAATAGATAGGAATAACCGTTGCATTAAATTTAACCTCTTTTATTGAAGCTATTGTGTATCTGTCAAATAATCATAAAAATCTGATTCATTTGTTATCATAATGGAATGATAATGGCTGCATATTGGTAAAACGGCATCAATAATTTCTTTATTCCCCACACCCGGAGTGCAAATAGCATTTACTTGAGGAATCAGTAATTGTTGCTTTAACAAAATCAAGCCTTGAAAATAATCTTGAGGGCTATATCCTTCTTCACGAACTCTAAAAAAAATAATATTTCGTTTAAATAATAGCGCTTGAACAGCATAATACAATCCACGACTCGTTTGGGGTGGATTACCGAAGTATTCATCTAATTGAACAAGATTTTGGCAATAATAGGCAGCTTGATAATCCCCTTTTTCAGCCTCACCAAATATTGCAATAGTAAATATTTCTTTATTTGGGGAATTCATTATTTATACTTTAGCTAAACTTGGTTTGTATTGAATTTTATTGCTATCTTTATAAACAGCATTTGATCCCAAACCTGATTCAATAGCAAGCAAACGATTATATTTTGCAAGTCTATCAGATCGTGACATTGAACCTGTTTTAATTTGACCCGAATTTGTCGCAACACTCACATCGGCAATGAAACTATCCTCTGTTTCGCCAGAACGGTGTGAAATGATCGTCGCATATCCATTTGTTTGGGCAATTCTTATTGTTTCTAATGTTTCTGTAACTGTCCCGATTTGATTTAATTTAATAAGTATCGCATTTCCTATTCCTTTCTCAATACCCTTACGGAGGTATTTTGGATTGGTCACAAATAGGTCATCGCCCACAATTTGTACTTTCTTTCCCAATCGTTGAGTGAGTTTCACCCATCCTTCCCAATCTGTTTCTGCCATACCATCTTCAATTGAATCAATAGGATAATCATTACAGAGTTTTTCAAGATAAGAAATATGTTCAACCACACTTCTTTCAACAAAGGGTTTGTCACTATTTTGTTTTTTCTTCTCTATATATTGTTGACTCATTTTGTCAAAGAATTCGGATGCTGCACAATCTAATGCGATTGTAATTTGACTTCCTGGGCGATACCCAGCTTTTTCAATTGCACAAACAATGAGATCTAAGGCTTCTTCATTCGACCCTAGACGAGGTGCAAAGCCACCTTCATCACCAACAGCAATAATATGACCTTCTTTTTTTAAAATCCCTTTTAAGGTATGAAAAATTTCAGCTCCCCAGCGGGCAGCTTCCCTAAAATTGGGTGCTCCAATAGGCCGTATCATAAATTCTTGGAAATCTAACGAATTATCCGCATGGGCACCGCCATTGATAATATTCATCATGGGACAAGGTAAAATATGAGCATGACAGCCTCCTATGTATCTATACAAAGGCAATTTTGTCAAGATAGCACCTGCTCGTGCAATTGCCATAGACACACCTAAAATGGCATTGGCTCCAAATTTTTCTTTATTTTCTGTTCCATCAGCCTCTATCATCATTCGATCTAATCGTTCTTGATCACACACATGCTCGCCTAACATTAATTGTGCAATTGGGCCATTAACATTGGCTACAGCATGTAGCACGCCCTTTCCAAAAAAACGATGGGGATCATTGTCTCGTAATTCTAATGCTTCGTTAGCCCCTGTAGATGCTCCAGAAGGAACAGATGCTCTAACAACAATATTTTGGTCTGTCATGAGTTCGACTTCTACTGTGGGATTACCACGAGAATCAAATATTTCATGCGATCGCAATGATTTAATGTATGCCATATTCATACCTTTTTTAATAAAGTTTTAAGATATACTCCGGCCGGGATCAACATTGGCATTTAGACTAAGCGAAAGCGCCCGCGGTTGGTCGATCGAAAATCGGTCCATATTTATTAATATTGACCGACTTGCGATCGGCCAACCGCGGGGACTTTGGCTTAGTCTAAATGCCTATGTTGATCCCGGCCGGAGTATAAAGATCTCCTTTATTAAGAACAAATATTTATTTCAGAAGTTTTCTTTAAAGATTCAGATCTTTACCGTCGAACATGTTGTTCGCCGATACTTTGGATTAAAGCTTGATAGGAATCATATCTAATAGGGGAAATTTTTCCTTCTTCGACAGCTTGAACAACAGCGCACTGCTCTTCATGGGTATGGGTACAATCGAGAAATTTACAATTATGTCTACATTCATGAATTTCGTTAAAATAGCCTTCAACTTCAGTTTTTTTCAAATCCCAAACACCAAAACTTTTTATTCCAGGGGTATCAATACACCAACCGCCAAAGTCTAATGGAATAAGTTGTGTCGTCGTTGTCGTATGAGCCCCTTTTTTTGTTTTTTCAACAATTTCACTTACTCTTATATTAAGTCCAGTGATCATATTAATAAGGGATGATTTTCCTACCCCAGACTGTCCAGAAAATACAGAAGCTTTATCGCGCATCGCTTCACGCAATTCTTCCATCCCTTCTCCTGTCACAGTACTAACAGATATCACTTGAATTTTTGCTTGCTTATATGCCTTTAAAAATTCTTCGTAGAGTTCGTTCTCGATTTCGACAAAAATAGGGTCATAATCTTCGGTATTTTTTAATAAATCTATCTTATTTACAACAATAATGGGCTTCATGTTGCCCATTTCAGTTGCTATAATGTACCGATCTACTAATGGTGGTTTTAAAGGGGGATTAACAACAGAAACTGTAATCAACACTTGATCGATATTAACAGCCAATACTTGTTCTTTACGTCTCGATAGATTATCTGCTCGGGATAATATACTCCGGCGAGGTTTTACATGGGAAATAATGCCCTCATTTTCAGATATTTTTTCAAAATTAACAAAATCGCCAACCGCCACAAGATTTTTGGCATGGGTTTTATCTTTCTTTAAAAGCCCTTTAAGAATACAACTAATTTTCTCCCCATTATAATCGACAATAATCCCTTGGGGTACAATCGATAAAACACGTCCTTCTAACCAATCAGTTTTTGTTAGTTTTAACTCTTTCTCTTTCTCTAGCCCTTTTAGATATTTACTTTGATCAGTTTTTTTATATTTCGAACGATCTTTAGATGTCGCTAGCTTGCGTTGCATTTTGCTGTCTTTACGACTTTCCTTAAGATGAAATTCTTCTTCGAGTGGATGGCTGACCCAGCGATCTCCCCTTTTATCCTCCTCGTTGTCTTTTTTCATAATCGATTCCTATTTGTTTCGTGCACTCAATAAATACATTAAAATACCACCTGCGACCGCAACATTTAAAGATTCCATCTCACCAGGCATCGGAATCGTGACTTTAGAACAAAGTCGTTTCACTTCTTCAGAAGCCCCGTGAGCTTCATTTCCTAGGACTAATAATCGACCACTACTTTTTTCTAAATCTTCAGGATATGTACCTTGTAAGTCCGCCACGAATGGCTCAAGTTTATTTTTTTCAATTAACGTTTTTAATTCTTCTGCCTTTCCTAGAGCTATCGGAATTCTAAAATGTGCTCCTCTAGCTGCTCTAATAGCTTTTTCATTGAAGGGATCACAACTATTTGGAAGAATAAATATACCTTCCCAACCTAATGCAAGGGCTGTTCTTATAAGAGTGCCTAAATTTCCAGGATCGTTTATCCCATCCAGAGCCACAACTGATTTTACCCCTTTCAAAGCAGATAATGTGGGCATTTGCACTTCAGCAAGAACTCCTTCAGGCGATGTCATCCCAGATATTTTTTTCATTATTGCATCTGTTACTATCCATTTTTCTGGGACTTCTATATCAATATGAGCGGTTGATTCGATGCAAATTAACTTTTTAATAAATCCTGCGACTTCTATAACCGGTTTAATACCTTCAATGATGATCGATTTTTGTGAATAACGGTACTCACGATCATTTCTCAAATTAATTAAATGTTTTATTAATGGATTTTGTAGGCTTGAAATGGATTGAATTTTCATATACATCCTTTCCATATAGGCATTTCCATTAACTTTTTCAAGACTATTATTGAATCATCGTAATTATTATTAATAGCAATTTCCTCCGCAGTTTTCAACAATAATCCCATCTGTTTCCCATTTGGAATCCCATGTTCTTTTAGTAATTGTGAAGTCACAAGAGGTTTGCGCTCTTTTATACGTTGAATATGCTTATTCAATGTATTGATTCGTTTGACATGCTTTTGCAGAAAATTATTTTTCATCTCAGGTGAATAGTGGGCAGCAATCACATCTAAACCTAGCTGAAAGTGTGGTAAGGAATACAAATGAGCCCAAGTTGAATTGATAATCTCTTCACCATTTTCATCCTTTTGAATAAGGGATGATAGCATATCAAAAAATTCAAGTAACTTGATGTCTTGATTGGATGCTTTAATTCTCTTAGCGATATCCACCTTTTGATCTAAGGTAGATTTCTCAAAGAGATCCATTAAATATAATATTGTTGGACATTCTGGTGGAAAATGATGAAATGGTTCGACAATTTGTTTTAACTCATTCAAATGCATGTGTTCGATTTCAGGAAAAATGACATCTAATAAACCAAGTCGATGCATATCGATAAGTGCTTGTCCAAAACGTGGGTAGGAAGACATTTTATTGAATTCTTGCCAGACTCGTTCCATCGCGACAGAAGGAAACAGGCTATCGGTATTTTCACGAATAGCTTCTTGTGTTTCGAGTTCAACTGTGAATTCAAATCGAGCTGCAAATCGAAATGCTCGAAGCATCCGTAATTTATCTTCGGTAAACCTTTCATAAGGATCCCCAATGGTCCTAATGATTCTTTTTTGAATATCTTCTTTTCCCTGAACGTAGTCATAAATGATCGATTCTATCGGATCGAAGAACATTCCATTGATTGTGAAATCCCTTCTCTTTGCATCTTCAATAGGTGTGGAGGGTTCAATACCTTGAGGGCGCCTTCCATCAATATAGTCTAAGTCTTTTCTGAAAGTGGCTATTTCAAATTGATGCCCGCTTATTGGGACAATGACGACACCAAATGCCAAGCCGACAAGTATTGTATTTGGGAATAAGTCCATGATCTCAGCAGGAAGGGCGCTGGTTGCTATATCTATATCTTCGGATTGATGGCCCATCACATAATCACGAACCCATCCACCGGCAAAATATGCCGTATGCCCAGCTCGACTAAGCCTGTTAACGATACCTAATGCGTGCTTATAAACTTCCATGAACAATGACTTAGCTCTTTAAGATTAAAAATTTGGAGTGCGTGTCGCTTGCCAAACCTTTGGAGTGTGATCGCAAAGAGGGTAAGAAAAAATTAATTTAAATCTAGAATTCCCTTTGTTAGCTCGGTAGAGCGTCTGTTCAAAGCCCGGAGTGACGTAAGGAACTCCGGGTAAATCGAAAATAAATAGAGCCCGTGCAGGGCGACTCAAATATGCGACGATATACTAACACTCTGAATCAGACACACAACCCACTTGGAATACTTCTACGTAATAATCTCATATTTGAATCGCTCTACCGAGCTCTAATTCTTTTTTTATTTTTCCCGGAGTTCCTTACGTCACTCCGGGCTTTGAACAGACGCTCTACCGAGC
>JACDES010000031.1 GCA_013816265.1 Parachlamydiaceae bacterium
CCAAGCGAGCGAATTGGTGTCACTATCTGAGGGAAGAGCCGTATGCGGTAATCCCGCACGTACGGATCCGTGCGGGGGATGATAAGTAACTATCATTCCTACCGCAACCACTCCAAACGCTTCGCGTAGCTTTGGAAATCTGTAGCATAAGTATTTCTTAAAACCACGCAAAGCGTTTGGAGTGCGAAAGTCCTCTTTCGCTTTGTTATAAAGCGCCATATTTGGTTATATGCCTATATTTGACGCTTACGTTAAACAATAAAACTACAATTGTAGTTGACTTAAATACTACATGTGTAGTATGATTGACTTTTACAAGGAGAAAATAATGACAAAACGTGGATTTGGGGAATTAGAGCTTGCGATCCTGAATATCTTAAAATCGGGAGAAAGAATCACAGTAAAGCAAGTACATAAAATCATTGGGGAACAAGATAAGTATAATACAATCATGACCGTCATGCATCGACTTGCTCAAAAAAAAGTTTTATCTAGAGAACGTATTGGCCTTCAATATGAATATTGGTTGGTATCTTCAAAAGAAAAGGCCCCAACTTTCATTGAACAATTTAAGAAAAAAATATTTGGGATTAAGACAACCGAAATGTTTAGTTATTTGATCGAATCCGCAGAGGACATCACAGATGATGAATTAGAAGAAATGGAAAAAATCCTTCAAAAGGCCAAAAACAAAAAGAAAGCAGGGGAATAGGCTAGCGCAATGATCATTCATCTGTTATTTAATAGTTTATTTGTGTTTCTGGTCCTATCAATTCTTATTGATTTGATTTTACGTCTGTTTCAGATAAAGAATTCTCGAATACGAACGTTTTGCCGCATACTACCGATTCTAAAAATCCCATTCGATTTAATAGTTTTTGTGCTTTATGGAGACAGTTTTTTCATTAACCTAAATCCATTTAGTTGTGAAGTTTATTTGACAGATATGATTGCTCAAGCAATTGGGGGCGACACGAATGTGAAACTAACCCCTGGAGAACATCTTATCATTCCACAATATATTGCGATGAAGATCCCTGTTAATTTATTGCAAAGCTTTATTGTTGGGGTCTTCATTGTATCTTTAGGAATAATGGGATTAAAATTATACCAGTTTTTCAATTCAAGATTTTATCTAAATAGCATTTTGAAATCAGCCCAAAAGTGTGCAAGGGCAATTATAAATGAAAATCTGCAAAACAATTTAGAACAATTAAATGGACTTATTTTGCTATCGGATAAAATTCAAATTCCCTTTGCAGCATACAAACACTTTATTGTATTTCCGAGAAATCTTATTAATGATCTATCTCAAGAAGAATTTGAAGCAGTTGTTGCACATGAACTGGAACATCTGCGATGGAAAGATCCTAGCTTGAAATTATTATGTACGACACTTTGTGCTTTGTTTTGGTGGATTCCAACAAATTGGTGGTTACAACGGTTAGAGGCCGATCAAGAAAGGGCTAGCGATTCGAGTGTATATAAATATGGAATTGATTTACATGCTTTGGCAGCTGCTGTAATCAAAGTTGTAAGAAAAGCGAAGCATAAGAAAAAAGAAATTGCAGCAACATGTCAACTGACAACTGCATCAAACGCACATACAAAACGATTAGAAGATATTTTAGATTATAATCAAATGTCCCAAGAAAACACATATAATATGAGTTGTGTCGTTGGGTTGATTTTATCTTTTTTCGTTTTTATTAGTTTCTGGATGTGCTAATAGCCCAAAAAAAAATTTAGTAACGATTACTACAATTGTAGTAATCGCGAAGATGAGCTTTGTGAAAAATTTTTAATCGTAATTACTACATGTGTAGTAAGCGTGTGGGTTGGGTTAATGAATGTAGAAAAATTCAACACAAAGACACAAAGACACGAAGATACAAAGAGTGTGCCTCTTTAGAGACTTCTTGGCGTGGTTGTGCCGTAGTGTTTAATCCATAAGAAGTTTTGAAAGAAGAATTTATAACAACAAAATATAGAGAGAATAAAAATGAATAAAATAATGATGTTAATCACAGTGTCTAGTTTGTGTTTTGGGGGGATACTTCACAGCGAGGTAGAAAAGCTCGTCATTTTAGGAACGGGTCCAGCGGGTCTTACGGCAGGACTTTTTGCCGGACAATCACACCTCTGTCCATTAGTGATAGAAGGGGAAAATTTTGATGGACAGCTAGCTTCGATCTATCGGATTGAGAACTATCCGGGTTTTCCTGAAGGGATAAGTGGTCAAGAATTACGAGAACGAATTCGTCAACAAGCCGAGATTTTTGGTGCGCGATTCCAAACAGGATATGCGACGGAAGTGAATTTAGAAAATCGTCCATTTCGCATTGTACTGTCAGATGGGCAAGAGATTCAGACGGAGTCTTTGGTGATTGCTACAGGTGCTGCTCCTCGTTGGTTAGGACTTGAAGGAGAAAAATCTCTGATCGGTCATGGAATTAGTGCAAGTGCAACTTTTGATGGACATCTATTTGTTGATAAAGATGTGCTTGTTGTGGGTGGGGGTGATTCGGCAATGGAGCAGGCATTGATTTTAACAGAGTATGCCAAAAAGGTAATTCTTATCTATAACAAGAACAAGTTTTACTCTTCAAGCTATCTTCAGGATAGAGTTTTTAAAAACGGAAAGATCGAAGTACTTTTCAATACTGAAATTTCAGTCATTAAAGATGTTGGTAAAGGATACGTCACAGGGGTTGTATTGCACAATAATAAGACTGAGAAAGATTCGGATTTAGCATGTGATGGGATTTTTGTGTCTAACGGACGAGAACCAAACACAAAAATATTCAAGAAATGGCTGAAGATGACTGACAAGGGGAACATCGTGACAGAATCAGACAACACCAAAACGAGTGTTTCCGGAGTATTTGCTGCGGGCGATATTACGGAATCGCCTTATCGCAAAGTTGTGACTTCGGCTGCTTCAGGATGTATGTCGGCAATGGATGCGATACGTTTTCTTAATAGCGCAAAATAGAAATAATGGGTTGAATCAATGTATCGACATGATTTGAATCGCCCTGAACGGGCTCTATTCACTTTTTTGATATACCCAGAGTTTCCTCTGGTCACTCTGGGCTTTGAACAGACGCTCTACCGAGCTAACGAAAAGAATCTAGATTAATAAATTGAAAACACGTTTGTCGATTCTATTCTCTTCGTTAGCTCTTTAGAGCGTCTGTTCAAAGCCCAGTGTGACCGAGGAAACTCTGGGTAAATTAAAAAAAAAGATAGAGCCCATTTCAGGGCGATTCAAATACGAGACATTTTCCAGAGATTTCTCATTTGTGTGTAAAGCCAAAATGTAAAAATGAAAAACAAGAAATATATTAATAATAACTTAAGGGGATGTATGAGTACAATTTCAATGATCGTAATAAATAATTGTGATAATTCAGAAATATATGAGCATAATCAAATACAGGGTGGTAAATTTACTCAAGTGCTCGTGGAGAATCAATTTGGATTTAAACAATGGTTCAGCGTAGTGACGGATACTTTGTTATCATTTGATGGTTTTTGGGCTGCAGCTTCATTGTTTTCATCTGTAAATGAAGTTGCTGGGATGTCTTTTAAGGGGATTTCAGAAAATTCGAAAAAAACAAATGAATTTTTGGATCCAATTTTAGAAAGTTTTGATTGTATAACGATTCTTGATACAGCCAAATGGTGGGTATGTAAGAAACCCAAATCAAGGGGCGAATTGATATCCAAAACAATTTCGACAATTTTGAAAGTTCATCGAACTGCCAAATTTCTTTCGACTAAAGGCGTAATAAATTTTCAAAAATTTGCAATATTTAGCAAACATATTCCGATTGTAGGTGTAATTACAAATGGTTTAGCAGCTACATATAAAGTTATTAATTTGAATACGATATATAAAGAATATATTGAATTGTCTCGAGATTATAAAGTCATAGGACAAACAATAACAAAAGTGGATAGCAAATGTGAAAATGAAATTCGAGAAAATCTTAATAAGAAGAGAATTGATATCAACAAGCAAAAAATGAATTTGCTGATGGCTATCGATACATTAGCGAGCAGCGTATTTACCATTTTAGGTATATGTTCGGGAGGTATTCTGACATTATCGCCTGCGGTAATGGGTGTACAAGGAATTGTCTCGTCAGCTGTGTGGCTATATAGTTGTTATTATGGAGAGAAGCATAAATAATTTGTTAAATTCGCAGGCAAGGAGGGGGTTGTCTTCGCTTAAATTAGTATATTACTGCATACAAAAATTGCTCTTGTTTACCCACGGATTTGGGTCAATGCTGTCAAAATAAGAAAATATATTAAATTGTTCAATTTTTATTTACCGTTACTGTTTAAAGCGCTATTACAACATAGATTTTAAGGAAGGTTCTCTTTGTTAGGCCTGAAGGGCCGGTATGAAATAGCCCAGGGTAAGCAGTGCGCAACCCTGGGTTTAAAATAATTAAGGTATTGCACCCCAGAAAGGGGTGCCGGCATAGTTAAGTCCATAAAGTCCCTATCGTCCATGAAGTAAATGGACTATATGGACAAAAATGGACAATAATGGACAATAATGGACAATAATGGACAATAATGGACTTTATGGACTTTATGGACTTTATGGACAATAATTGAAGAAAGACTTCGTTGTGAAGGCTGCAATCGGCTTATGCAAGTCGATCAGGCCATAACCCTTATCCTTGGGTAGTAAAAGCAAACAATGATACAAAGCGGATACTATTCAATAATCCTTTTTCCACTTTAGCAAAATTTTACCCTCTTCATCATCGCCAACTTCTCCCTGAACGCGTAAATTTTTAAGTAACTTTGCTTCGATGGCAACACGATTCGTTGCTGTATTAATACTCTTGTTATAAGAAATTAACACACTTTCGCTAATATACTTTCCTACTTGAACACCCATATCCTTATTTTCATTATCAGATGTGGTAAAATCAAGTCGATCTATCCCCATATTATTTCTCAAACGAGTAAGAATATCAGGTGTGTTTTTATCATCTTTAATATTTGCATTGATATCCACAAATGAATGGGTGAGCAAATCACCTTGATCGGAGGTAATATCTGAAATTCCTCTTCCAAAAAGGATATAGGACAATATTTCACGTTGAGATAAGGGGGGATTGGAACGAAAACTTATAGCAAGTTTATCGGCAGGTCCTTTAACAATGATATCAGCTTGTATTTTATCAATTTCCTTACTTGCAACAACATATAAAGTTGTTTTCTTTCCAGGTGGACCTGCAAAATGGATATTGCCTTGAGTCAATGAGAATTTCTTACCTCTGAAATCGTATTCACCTGTGAAAATTCTTAATTCTCCATTCAACATTGGGTGCGGTGGGGTTCCAGTTAAAGCGATCTCACCTCTCCATTCAGATTGAAGATTTTGACCTGTAATCATCACTCCGGAAGGCAAGTTAATATTTATATTCAATTGTAGGGGCCAACTTGCATCTTTGGTGTTTGTTTGTGGGCTTGATGATCCCTCAGGAATATTGACATATTTGAAATCTATAGATTTTACTTGTGTAGGCAGTGCTTCCTCCATACTAATAGAGGCTTGATCGGTCGTTAAATTACCGGTCAAAGTACCCTGCTTTTTATCGCCTATCAATCTCAAATTTCCACTTGCTGCAATTTTAGCGTAATCAGAATCAAGGATGTAAATTTGTGTGGGTTTAATATTGAATTCGAAGGGATAATTGTTCTTAACATCTAATAATAATGTACCTGAAGCGGTAATAGCTCCTTGCTTTATATCTTGAGCGCTGAAATCCTTAAGAATTAGCTTCGAGCCATCTCCTTCAATACGTGCTGTGATATTTTTATAAATCGCGCCGGTGCTTAAACTTTCATAAGCCCCATCAAATAAATCAATCTCACCTTGGACTTTCGGCTCATTCATATTTCCATGTAACGTCACTGCGATTTTTGCCTGTCCTGATAAATTGGTCGTGTCGTTATAAAAAAGATGTAGGAATGGATCGAGTTCTCCTTCTGCTTGAAACATAACATGAAATGGAAGTTCATCGTGAGAGATGATGCTAAAAGGGGCTAAACTGATATTTAATGGAAGCGTCCCTTGAGCCTTAACAGGATTTTTTCCTAATCCCAATAGACTACCTTGAATTTTAGTTCCATTTTTTTCAATGTCTAAAACGATTTCTCCATCAAGTGAAGGGCGGTTTGCAAAAATCTCTTCCAGAAGTGAAAATTGATCTAGGGAAAGTTTAACTTGTCCAAGAGGCTTTTTGAGAGGACCATTAAGCGATGCGAAGAAAGAAAGATGTCCAATAGCAGGAATTGTGGGAGCAATAAATCGAATCAATTCTGATGGAACTTTGTCTCCGCTTGCTTTACAATGTATTTCTTGTTTGTCGAGATTAAAATCTAAATTAAATTCTGCATTTCCAATCGCAAATTTCATCGAGTTAATATTTAGTTTGTTTGTCCCATTATGATAAGTTAATTGAAATGGATTTATTAAATGATAGGGGAATGGTCCTAATTGACCGCTACAAGTTTCAGCGAGCATTTGAACTTTTTTCGAATTTAAGTTCCACTGCCCCTTGAGATCGAAATGCAAATTTTCATTATATTTTCCAGTTCCTAATAGTTTAAATGGCCATTGTTCTTGTGTTAATGAATTTATCTCTGTTTCACCTGATAACTCAGAGAGGATCAAATCGTTATATGTGATATTTTGACAATTAAATTGAATGGTACCATCGTAGCTATTTTGTGGATCTGATAGCCCTGTTGAAAGCTTTAGATGTTCAATTGAAAAATCAGTACCATTAATATTATCACCAGTTATTTCACATTTCGTATCTAAGATAGCACGTGAATCTAGTTTAAATTTATTATCAACGACGATAACCAAATTTTGTGCTTGTGCATAAGAACTTGTAAAATCCTTAATAGTGATATGTGTATGTAGGGGAATTCCATCGTTTTCCAATGTCCATAAGTTTTCAATGGTAGTAACACAAGAAATCTCCGAAGCATTCAAATCTTTCCAGGCAATATTGTTGCCATAAATATTAGCGTTAAGACCTTGAGTAGGGATTCCTGAATCCATTTGAGAAGCCATTAAGGACAATCGAAGGCGGCCTTCTCCACTAATTTGATTGGATGTCAACGCAGAAATTTTTTTAAGGTCTTTTGTTATAAGATCTAAATGTCCATTTCCTATGAAATCTTTCGTTGAGATATTAAGATTTCCAGTTCCTTGAACATCCAGAGCATTTAGATGTAGATCTGAGAGTCTCAGAAAAGAGTTGTAATATTCAAAATTGCTTGCAAATTGTCCTGGAATTACTCCATCTTCAAAATAAACTTCTGTAGAACCTTGAGCACCAGCATCATTTAAATTGATTGTAACTGCAGTGATAATATTGCGTAAATGATGATTTTTAAAATCGGCGGAAGGGCATTTTGTTTGAAGCCAAATTGAAGGAGTCAGTAGATCTCCTTTGATTGATCCATTTACTAAAACATCATTACAGATTATTTCAGGAAGTGAATAATGTTGGAAAATTGTATTTAAGGATAGTATCTCGCCTTTAAAAGCTCCATTTTCAATTGTAGAGTTTGTATTTAGTGTAATGGCCCCACGAAGATTCAAATTAGGAGATACAAGATCGGATTCATAAATGTGAATTTTATTCTTATTGGGAATTTTGAATTTACCTTCTAGGGTGGTTTTTTTACCAATTAAGTTCAAAGATGAGGTGTCTGATGATTTGTTCTTTAAGTGTGCTTTAAAAGACCCTTCAATAGCATCAACATCAGGATGAGAGGAACTGAAGAAAGAGTTCCATATCCTGATTGGAGCGAAAGCCTCAACTGAAATATTACCAAGAGTATTTTCAGGAATTTTAGAAGAGAACAAAGAAATAGGAAATTTTTCCGTTTCGAAGGATAGAGTCAGGTTTTTATGTTTGATATCAAGGAGAAATTTTAGCGGTGGGTGGTCGTTATTAAATGAAGAAGCTATTATTGATAGATGTGCCCAAATCGAACTTCTAAAGGGATTATTAGTTATCATTCCTTCAAAGGAAAGTTTTGATTCTTTGACCAATTTGGCTAGTGTTTGTTGTTCAATGAATTTATCAATCAGAGTTGGAGCTATATCTAAATCTTCGATCCGAATTTTTTCAATTTTAACGTAAAAGGGGAGCGGATGATCCCAAGTTTCATTAGGCTTGGAAGAGTTTTGCTCCTTTATTAGAGAATGAAAATCTAAAACTTTAATCCCATGAGCGTGAATCAAAGAAAATATGAGACGGCCGTTTAATAATTGTGTAGGAGAGCAATCGAGATCCAAGTTATTAATAAAAGTAATGGGAACCCCATCTTTTTTAACACTGATTTTTTGTAGTCGTAAGCGCAAGGGGAGAATAAAGTCAACTTTTTGAACAGAAACATCCGCTCCGGTTTCTTTTTCGACATAATGAATGATATGCCCAAGAACCCACTGACGTCCTTTTTCTGATTGCAATGTTCCGGCGACTATTATCCAGAGCAATAGTACAAGCAGTAAAAATGCCAATGTAATTTGAAGTATTCTTTTTAATATATTCATATTTCTACAATGTTATTAACTAAAATGATTGACCAATACTAAAATAAAATTGAAATGGACCGTCTATATGTTTACGACGATTAAGTGGAACGGCAACATCGAGCCGTAGAGGTCCAACAGGAGTATAATATCTTAATCCAACTCCAACAGATTGCAACATTCCTTGTAATAAATCGGGGTAAGGATTTGCATATACATTCCCGATTTCATAAAATGCTACCCAACCAAAATTCTTTCCTATTTTATTACGTAATTCTAGAGAGTAAATAAATAAAGAACGTCCACCTAAGGGTTTATGATGATGTCCAATAGGACTTACTGTTAAATAACTATAACCTCTAAGAGCATTTTCAGAACCGGCATAAAAGCGTTCGGGTGGTGGAATGTCGTGCTTACTTCCCCCAAAGATACTTCCAAGCATAATTTTTGCTGCCATTATATGTCTTTTGTCTTTTGTTAAAGACTGATAATACGTACTTGTAAATGTGTTGATGCAGTAAGCAAATTGAGGACTTAGAAATTGTAGAGAAGGGGTCGATTTTATTGTGATGCTTCCACCTTTAGTTGGTTCTAATATGCTATCCGCATTACTCCATCGCAATTGGAGAGGAATCTGAAATAAGTCAAAAGTTCCATTTCGGGCAGAGTGTTCGCTTCGTATATGCTTATACATCCCTCCGTAAGAAAAACGAAGATGATCCGTTAGTTTACGATCGATTCGCCCAGAAAGTGAGACGGTAGAGTCTGTATATCCCTTAGTTTTGTCATGATGAAAATTTAATTGCCATATTAAATTTTGATCTGGTCTTTTATAATCAGGAATAACATAAGTAAGGATCCCTTCTTGACGTATTTGCCAGGCTTCAAGACGAAAACTTAATTTTTGACCGTTCCCAAAAATATTGCGATCTTCCCATTCGCTTATCAATCCAGGTCCGAGCTCCGTAGAAT
The DNA here is from genome assembly GCA_013816265.1 of Parachlamydiaceae bacterium. Lineage (GTDB taxonomy): Bacteria > Chlamydiota > Chlamydiia > Chlamydiales > Parachlamydiaceae > JACDES01. The sequence goes on from JACDES010000031.1 coordinate 9,563, forward strand.
ACCCCGCACCGAAACCAATGCTTCGTTGCTTTGCTTCCACGACGCTAATGGTAATGGGAAGGGTGTTATCTTCAGAGGGCTCTTCGGAATGAGTTATATTGACGGATTTTAGAAGACCACCCAATTCTAAGGCTTCTTGTGTTTTTGCAACTTTCAATGGATCATAGATGTCGCCTTCATTCCAACCTAATTTTTTATAGAAATAGTCTTCGGAAAGGCGTTCTTCTCCATTAATAGTGATGGGGCCGAAGTAAGTCAAGGAACCTGTTTCGACTAACAAAATAACATTAACACTTTTCTCCTTTTGATCGACCAAAACCTCTCGTTTATTTATTGAGGCAAAGGCATAGCCTTTAAGATTCAATTGATCCAATAATACATCTTCGGCATCAAGAATCGTTTCGGGAAGTGCGGGTTTACCTAGATTTACATGAAGATCTTTTAGTGTGATTTGATTATTAAGGTCCTCACATGATGTTTCATTTTCAGGATAATGGATTTCAAAATTCGATAGAGTATAGACAGGACCTGTGTCAATGTTAACAATCACTAATGACTCATGATTCAGGATAAGAAAAGTTACGTTAGCATTGTAATAAGCAAGGCTATGAAGCGCTTGGAGAATATTTGATACATCACTTTCCGCTCTCCGTTTTAGACCGATGGCTGTTGAAGGCGGATTTTCCTTAAGCTTCTCCAATTGGGATACTGAATAAATTAGCTTAGAAACTTCTTCATTCATTTCACCTTCAAAACGAGTTTCATATGCGTCAAGTGAGTGGGAAAATGAAGAAAATAAAGCTACAAAAATAAAGGTGTAAAGGGTAATCTTTGGTGCAATTTTTTGGAAAAATAAGAAGTAAAGATACGAAACGAACATACAACCAATCAAGATTTAAGCAATTAAAACACAGTATTATAAGGTTTCATTATTAAAAATTCCAGTTCTAATTGTTCTTTTTTTTTATTTCAGCAAGAATAGTGGTATACTCCAGCCTGGGTCAACATTGTTATTTGGAATAAGCCAATGTTGACCCAGGCTGGAGTATAAATAAAATAACATGATTCAAAGGATTTATGCAAAGTAGAACTCAAAGTAAGAAAATATTTGATAAGATGTGTGAAATAATCCCTGGGGGAGTGAATTCCCCCGTACGGGCTTGTTCCGGAATGGGACAACTTCCAATGGTGATCGATCACGCTAAGCATGATATCCTTACGGATGTGGATGGGAATCATTATATTGATTTTTGTTGCTCTTGGGGATCTCTATTACATGGCCATGCTCATCCTAAAATTTTAGAGGCGGTGCAGGCTAGAATGCATAAGGGAACCTCATTTGGTATTACGACAAATATTGAAGGGGAATTGGCTCAGGAAATTGTCAATTTGATCGAGTCTATTGAGAAAATACGATTTGTTTCTTCGGGGACAGAAGCGACTATGAGTGTGGCACGATTAGCGCGGGGGTTTACAAATCGCGATATTATTATTAAATTTAGCGGAAATTATCATGGTCATGCCGATTTGTTTCTAGTGCAAGCCGGATCTGGGGTTTTTCAATTGTCTCCTACATCCTCCTCTGCTGGGATCCCTGCAGATTCTGTAAAACATACATTGAGTTTACCTTTTAATGACATTGAAGCTGTTCGGGAAGTATTTGAGAATCCGAAATATAAAGGATGCATTGCTGGCGTTATTTTGGAACCCGTTGCTGCAAATATGGGCGTGGTACCAGCTACGAGTGAGTTTATTAATTTTTTGCGTGATATTACTCAAAAACATGGTTCTTTATTGATTTTTGATGAAGTGATTACCGGGTTTAGGGTTGGTTTAAAGGGGGCTCAAGGGATGTATGGAGTGAAGCCCGATTTAAGTTGTTTTGGAAAAATCATTGGTGGAGGGCTTCCTGCGGCAGCTTTTGGAGGACGGGCAGATATCATGAATTATTTGGCTCCTTTAGGTCCTGTGTATCAAGCTGGAACTTTGTCCGGTAACCCATTGGCAATGGAAGCGGGTCTTCAAGCTTTAAAGTTATTACAAAAACCCGGTTTCTATGAGTCTTTGAAGCAGAATACGGATTTATTTCTTTATCCAATAAAAGAAATTATAAAAATGAACAATGTAAACGCTTGCATCCAACAAGTGGGGTCGATGTTTACTCTGTTTTTTGGAAAAAAAGAAGTCAAGAATATGGAAGATGCGAAGGAACTTGACAATGAAATGTTTGCTAAATTCTTTCGTTATATGTTTGAGAGAGGGGTATATATCCCACCATCGCAACATGAGGCGTGGTTTATTTCAAGCCAGCATAAAATGGAAAATCTTATTAAAACGCGAGATATTATTTTAAATTTTTTTAAATAAACAATTAGCAATTTAGGTGAATGATGATGAATTTAATAAATAATTTAAGTGATGTGAATCTCTGTTCTTTTGAGGATGTTCATAAATTAAAATTGGCAAGGGATCTAGGTATCATTTCATTTAGTATTGCTGGTGTTTGGATGGAAGCTTCAGATTTCATTCATATTTGGCGAACAGATCTATCTTTAGGAGATAAGTTTTGGGCATTACGAGAAAGGGGCACTATTAAGGCATTAACAAGATCTGTTGCCGTCGGCAGTTTTGGTTTGTATTATCTTTTTCAGGATTGCTTTCAGTGCTCAAAATCAATGTGAAGTGTGGTATAAAGGGACGGGATATTATATTACAATTTTTCAATTAAATTATAATATTTTAACATGAAAAATAGAAGTTGCTTTGAATTGGTTCAATGAGTTCTATATAAAACTTATATAAATAAACAATTAAAATTAAAGGTAACAAAATATGAGTTCGGTTAGCAATTTTAGTTACTGTCCTATTCCGGAAACAGATTCTGTAGCACCTAAAATTACCGGATTTAATCTACTCGGATGCGTGATAGCAACAACAGTTTATGTAGCATGTACAGTTAAAGGTTTACATGAACTAGAAACGATATACAAATCAAAAGACTTAAAAAATAGATCTTGGAAGATACAGCAAGGAGTAAAAATCATTTTTTTGGATTCATTACGAACATTATTTTTTGGTGGTTTAACATATTTAAGCTATGTGAACATAAATTCTAACTCTTAATGCAAAGCATTAAATCAATCTCCAATATATTCACAGCAAACATATTCAATAGAGATTATTTCTTGTTTTTTGTATTTGAGTTTATTATGTTATAAGAAGTAAGCTTATTCATAATGTCACTTATACTTAAGTAAGGATTGGCTATGTTTGCTTTATTCAGCTATTTCGGGTTAGGTTCCACATCTCCGGCAGATGCAACTTCAACAAAATCTAGGAAATCAATTTTAACCATACCTAATCGTGCTCTATATAAGATTATTTCATATTGTAACGTAGATGACCGTCTTGGCTTGCTTTTTTTTACTAAACAAATAAATTTCTGCGTAAAATTTCAATCTACTAAAGAAAAAAATAGGCTCTTCTTAAATCTCAGATTAATTGTTAGTCGGTGTTTAAAGATAGAAGTTATTGGAGAAATTGAAAGAGTTTTAACTAATCCCGAATTACATCGACATGCATACGACAAAAGATTTCGCGAAGAAGCTATTTATTCGAATTTATATCCTGTTTTAAAGCAAGAATACGACAGTAATTCAGATTTTAAAAATAACAGAGACGGGCTTTTGTTATTATTTAAAAGTATGCAATGTGCAGTGAAAAACCATATTTTAGAAGAAGTGACCATTTCATCACAATTAAAATGCGATGAAAGTTTTATTATCGATCTCGCCAAAGTTTACGTTGATGCGATATCGTTGGCTACAAAAGACCTACAATCAAATAAAGAATTTGCAATTAAAGTAGTCAAACAAAACCCTTTATCACTAATTCGAATGAATAATTTTTGTGATGATAAAGATGTCGTTTTGGTTGCTGTCAAGTTAGATGGACTAGCTCTAATTGCAGCCTCCCCAAGGCTCAAAAATGATAATGAGGTAGTCAAAGCAGCAGTCAAAAATGATGGGTCAGCTCTTGCATATGCTTCAAGAGAGCTTCAGAATGATTCGATGATTGTTTTAGCTGCTGTTAGGAATAAAAGATATGCACTAAAATTTTCAACAGAAGAGGCGAAAGAGGTAGTTCTAATATTACTTGGATTTGCAGAAGATCGGAAAAAAAATAAATCGCAGCAAAAGGCACAAGTTTCGGGAAATACATACTGCCTTCTTTCTTAGAGGCAATGCGTACATCATCGTTATATCACAAGTGGTATGTGTGTATTGGTTGACTTCGTTTAGAAAAATATGATAGATATACCCAGATCTACCAACCAAACAACGGAAGATAATATGAATTTTTCAATAGATTTTCAAAAATGTTATGCCTTTTGTTATGGCACGTTTGCCCCTCAAGGTACATCTAAGGCAGAGGGCGTGCTAGCGGGCTTTGCAGTAATGGGTGGGGTAACAAATTTTATTACCGGACTGAGTAATATTGGTTATGCGTGTGCAATAAAACCGAATGACACTTTAACTGAAAGACTAAATGAAGGCGAAAATACCCCACAACAAAATGCATCAATAAATAAACGATTAAAGAGAAATTATATTATTTTAGGTACAAAGGACCTTATCACTTCTGCTGTATGCATGATATATGCATTTACTAATTTTGGATTGTCTGCAGGGTTTATTGATGATAAATGCAACTTTTTATGTAACTATTTTCCAGAATGAAATGTTGAACCTCTCGCAAACAACCCCAATATTTGTGTGCCGAACCTTTTGAATAAAGTACAATGATGTCAAAATAAGAAAAAATATGAGAACTACCCTACGACTGAACTGTTTTATAACTTACATTTAATTTTAAAGAAAAAGCTCTGTATTAGGCCTGAAGGGCCGGCATGAAATAGCCCAGGTCGCAGCAAAGCGGAGGCCTGGGTGTATATAAAAAATTCATCGAGTCCTGTAAGGACGGCATAATCAGGTACTTATCAGTGCCGTCCTTTCAGGACTCGATGTGGTGTTGGCAAGGACCCAGGCCTCCGCTTTGCTGCGACCTGGGCTATTTCATGCCGGCCCTTCAGGCCTAATACAGACAACATTTATTAAAATAAATTTTGGTAACCTAGCGGTAAAAGGAATAAGTCTGTTCGGATATTGTTTCTTATATTGACAACATTGTATAAAGGTATAGTTTGATGACTGCTATAATAAAATATTTTTGGCCTATCAAAAACATTCCTACAGACACGCCCAAATCAAAATCAATTCATTTTTTACCCTATCGTGTTATATATAAAATTATTTCTTTTTGCGACACGAATGTCCGAGAGGAATTGCTCTTATGCAATAATTTGATGAATTACCAAGTCATTATTAAGTCTGAAAAAGAAACATATCGACTTTTTAGGACAATTAATTTAATTGCTAATCAATGTTTAAAAATTGATTTGACAGATCAATTAGTTCGTATATACCAACAACGTGATATACATCATTGTGCATGGGATAAAAAATACAGAGAAATGGAAATTTGTGCTCGACTTTACCCATTTTTGAAAAATGAATTTGATAACGATCCTGATTTTAGAGATAATCCAACTGTACTTATGCTTATGTTTAAGGGGATGGAGAGAGCAAACCAAAAATTAACCTCGAAGGACCTATCCCTATCAGAAAGGTTGCAAAAAGACGAAAAATTTATCCTTGATGTAGCTCGAGTATATAGAGGAGCAATTCTTCTTGCGACTAAAGAGCTTCAATTAAATAGAGATTTCGTTATGAAAATGGTAAAACAGAATTCATTGACCCTCATTCGTTGTCAACATTTTGCAGATGATAATGAAGTTGTCCTGGAAGCTGTAAGGGGTAATGGGTTATCACTCATCGCAGCTTCAGAGAGACTCAAGGGCGATCAGAAGGTTGTAGTAAATGCTATCGATCAAAATGGGATGGCTCTCCAATTTGCTAAAAAATTTCAAGATGATGTTCATATCGTTTGTTTAGCCTTAAAGACCAACGTGAATGCCCTTCGCTTTGCATCAAAACATTTGCAAACGATAATTCCAATGCTAGTGAATAGCGAAAATGATAAAAATAATAACCCAAATACAACCCAATCCATTCCTGCTACAAGGGCTGGTGCTTGTATTCTTTCATAACAAATTTCATTTTTCTTAATAATAAATCAATAAATTTAAAATGTGGAGTGACATTTAACATTAGATCGAATAACTTGGGTTTTTATTAGAATATATTTGAGTTTAAAAAGACAACGGAAATGTCTTCATGAAATTCGTACTTACACTTTTTTTCTTTATATTCAACTTAACCAATATTGTTGGTGCTAATGATTCCGTTTCTATTCAATTAAATGGTTACTTAGGTAAAGATGAATTAATTCCAGCAAAAAAAATAATCGAAGAAATTAAATCAAGGAAATATCCGCAGACACTCATCCTAGAAATAAAATCTAATGCGGGTGATCTCAATCAGGTTTTGGAATTAGCAAAATCAATTTATGAACTAAAAATATTGAATCAACTCAACGTCACTGCATACCTCAATGAAAATGTGCTGGGGCCTCCGGCAATTCTTCCATTTCTTGCTGACGAATTATATAGTTCTCTATCTGTCAGCTGGGGAGATGTCCCATTAGGTATTGAAGGTGCCCTCCCTGCAAATATCCTCCGCAATAAAGTGCGAAGCCTCATTGATAACAAAAATCCAAAAGCGCCCGTCCTTTATGTTCTAGCTGATGCGATGTCTGACCCCTCCCTACAAGTTATTGAGAATAATGGTTGGATGATAAGTCAATCCGCAAAAGACACGAATCTTAAATCACGCATTTCGACTTCGGGACAAACACTCGTCGTGAATCAGAACCAATTAAAAGAATTAGGTCTTCTTAAGGATGTCTTAACTTTATCTCAATTTCAGAAACAATTTCATCTACAGGAACAAACGGCTGAAAAGCCATCGTCCGAGAAATTGTCATTAATGTCAAGTCCAGGAACCATTGAAGATAGCTTTAAAAAGCATATTCATATTAATAACGAAGGGACAAATACGATTGGGCATATTTATGTAGGCGATCATGAAAGTATGATCAGTGAATCTACATGGCTTTATATAAAACAAGCACTGGAATATTATAAAAAACAACGCCCAGCATTTATCATTCTTGAACTTGACACTCCAGGTGGAGAGGTTTTTGCCGCACAGAAAATTTCTGATGCTCTTAAAGAAATGGACACACAAAATGATGTTCCTGTTGTGGCATTTATAAATAATTGGGCGATATCTGCCGGGGCAATGCTGGCATATTCCTGTCGTTATATTATTACTTCCAAAGATGGCAGCATGGGAGCTGCTGAGCCCGTATATGCTGGAGAAGGCGGCAAAATGGAGACAGCCTCTGAAAAAGTAAACTCTGCCCTTCGTGCCGACTTCGCTAACAGAGCCCGTTTTTTTGATAGAGATCCCCTGATTGCAGAAGCCATGGTCGATAAAGATCTAATTCTTGTGTTACGTCATGGAAAAGTTGTAAAGCTCGATAAAGAAGATCAAGTACGAACTACAGGTCCTAATCCAGATATTCTCATCTCGCCTAAGGGAAAGCTGCTTACTCTCAGTGCCGTTGAGATGATGAAGTATGGAGTTGCTGATTTTGCATTGTCTCCCGAAAAAATCAATGTGATCACACCAGAAGAAAAAAAATTGGGACAATGGCCTTTAGAAAAGACTCCTCTGGCTCAAGTCCCTTATTTCAAAGCCATACCAAATGCTGTTGTGAATGAATATCAGATGGATTGGAAAACCCGATTTTTTGTATTTCTTGCCACACCAATGATTTCTTCTCTGTTATTTATGGGACTTATTGTAGGTGCATACATAGAAATCAACAATCCGGGTCTCAGCCTTCCAGGATCTGTAGCCGCGACATGCTTATTTCTTATCATATTATCAAGTTTTGCTCTTGAAATTGCAAATTGGCTAGAATTGATTCTTTTATTATCCGGTTTAGCCCTTATTTTGGTAGAGCTTTTTGTTTTGCCAACTTTTGGATTATTGGGAGTGTTGGGTATTGTGTTATTCATCGCTGGGCTTTTTGGAATGTTGTTACCGGAAGCACGTGCGGTTCATTTTGAATACGATACCAAAACCTTAAACGCGGCTGGTCAATATTTTGTGGAGCGTCTTGCATGGCTTGCAGGAAGTCTACTATTGAGTCTTGGCATCATTGCAATTTTGGCAAGGTTTGTTTTACCATCATTTCCCGGATGGAGACGTTTTGTTTTAGTCGGTAATGAGCAAGATGCCGATAAGGGATTTTTTGCTGGGGATGATCCAAAGACGCTTCCTCAACCTGGAACAAAAGGTGAAGTATTGGCCACATTACGACCATCGGGTAAGGTTATATTGAACGATAAAATTTACGATGCGATAAGTTCAGGTGATTTTATTGATGCCGGTGAACCAATTGTTGTGGTAAAACTGGATGGTGGTGTAATTGTCGTAAATCGTTTGTCTTAATTTTTGTTATTGGAACAAGAAGGATGTAAAGGACCTAAGGGACCTAAACGACCTAAGGGACAAATTACATCACTTGAATTAACTATTTTTTTGCGAGTCAACTCCTTCAAGTCCTTTAAGTCCTTTAAGTCCTTTACGTCCTTTACGTCCTTTACGTCCTTTACGTCCTTTTTGTCCTTTTTGTCCTTTTTGTCCTTTTTCTAATTAGGAAAAAATATGATTTCATTTTTATTATTGTTTATTGGGCTTCTTTTAATTCTGATTGAATTCTATATACCTGGTGCTATTATTGGAATTATTGGAAGCTTTTTTGTTTTAGCAAGCATTATTGTGTTTGTATCACAGTCAGCATCAATTTTAGAGATTATTCTTTTTGTTGTTGGTGTTGTTATTAGTCTTTTGTGTATTGTGAGATTTGCTCTTTGGCGTATTGTAAAAGCTAAACCAGGATACAGCATATATTCAGATGGAAACCAAGAGGGTTTTCAAGCATCTAGGTATGATGCCGCAGCCATAGGAAAAAAAGGTATTGTTTTATCTGACCTGAAACCCGGAGGGTATATTTTGATTGATGGACAACAGCATCAAGCGATATCCCAAGCTGGTTATATTTCTAAAGGATCAGAGGTCATTGTCCTATCTGGACAGGAAGAAAGTCTTATTGTTAAACAAAGTAAAAAGGAAACTATAGCATGAATCACCTCCTCCTACAAATTGAAGGAATAAATATCGAACTTTATTTCGTAATTTTTGTTGTCGCCATCGTTGCGATTATCATCTTGAGTATACTTGGCAGATTTATAAGTTTGTGGTTTCAGGCATTCGTATCAGGAACGCCCATCCCTCTATTTAATATCATTGGGATGAGCATGAGAAAAATTCCTCCTAGAGTTATTGTAAATGCGCGCATTAATTTATTTAAGGCGGGTCTTAAAGATATTACAGTATCTGATTTGGAGACGCACTTTTTAGCTGGAGGGCATATTCAAAACGTTGTTGAAGCCCTTATTGCCGCTGACAAAGCAAATATTCCATTGGATTGGAGACGTGCAACAGCAATCGACTTAGCCGGAAGAGATTTAAAAGAAGCGGTACAGACATCAGTAAATCCACGAGTCATCGATTGCCCAAGTCATGGTGGATATATCACAGGTGTTGCTAAAGATGGTATTCAGCTCAATTGTCGCGCTAGAGTAACTGTAAGAACAAATATTGCACAGTTAGTTGGTGGTGCTACTGAAGAAACGATCATCGCAAGGGTAGGGGAGGGGATTGTAAGTGCTATTGGGGGTTCAGACACCCATAAGCAAGTGTTGGAATCGCCACAAAAGATTTCTAAGTTAGTGCTTGAAAAAGGATTAGATTCTTCTACAGCCTTTTTGATCCTTTCCATCGATATTGTTGAGATCAATTTAGGTGAGAATATCGGAGCTAAATTAAGGGCCGATCAAGCGGAATCTGATATTCGCATTGCAAAAGCGGAAGCTGAAAAGCGTCGTACAATGGCTGTTGCGATTGAACAAGAGAATATAGCTAAAATAAAAGACATGGAAGCTAAACTTGTAGAAGCGCAAGCAGCAGTACCATTGGCAATTGCGGAAGCATTTAAAAAGGGGCAATTAGGAATCATGGATTATCAAAGGATTCAGAATATCCAAGCTGATACTGATATGAGAAACTCTCTTGCTAAACCAGAAACACATCGTAAAGAAATCGAGTAGGTTCACACGTGGAATATATTGGATTTATCATTAGTGTTGGCGCAATGATTTACCTTTTTTTTAAAAATAAGGAGCTTGTCGGAGATCCTGGAGAGCCGCAGGAGAAAATCAAAAATGGTCAAATCGATGACGAAGAGATGGAAAATGATCCTTTGCAACACTTTATGAAAAAATTAGATAAAGAGATGAGTGAAAAACCTCCTGTTATTCCCAAAAAACAGGAGTATTCAACAAGGAATGACAGAAGCCATTCTATACCTGAAAGGAAACCAATTCAAGAGTATGTTTCTGTTCAAGACAGACAGAGGCTGCAGAGCACAATAAAAAACCGGAAGTTGGAAAGTAATATTGACAGCAGAAGGCTTCAAAATAGTATTGAGGAGAGGCATCTTACTTCGCAACTAGTGAAAAAAAATAAAATTATTCGTGAAAAAAGAGAAGCACTAAGTAAGCTTGAAGCATTGGAAGAGCCCCCTAGACTTGGTAATCCACGCATATTAAAGGTTATGGGTCATTTGCCACATTTGCAAAATATGATTATCTATCAAGCAATTTTGGATAAACCCAAAGGGTTAAAGCCATTCGATGAATGGTGGTAAAAGATTGGGTATTGCAATATGAGTCAAGATAGTCCGGCCCATCATTTTTTACATTTAAAATCTAGAATCGATGAAATTGCTCGTGATTGTAATCGAAATCCGGAAGATATTCAACTTGTTGCTGTGACAAAATATTGTTCAAAGGAAATGGTTGAGCAAGTCTATGAATTTGGTGGAAGAGATTTTGGTGAAAGTCGTATTCAGGAGGGAATTGAGAAGGTATTAACGCTTCCTGAAGACATCAGATGGCATTTTATTGGATCATTGCAACTAAATAAAGTATCTAAAGCGGTACAATATTTTAATCTTATTCACTCAGTTGATAGTTTTAAATTAGCAAAAAAAATCTCTGAAGTTAGCATTCAAATGGGGATTGACATTCCAATATTACTGGAAGTCAATACATCGGGTGAGATAACAAAGCATGGATTCACTATTGAAGAATGTCGTGAAAAGTTTGATGAATTGAATCAACTACCTAATATTATTTTAGAAGGGTTGATGACGATTGCTCCTTTTACAACTGATGAGAAGGTGATTCGCAGATGTTTTAGTCAATTGCGTGAGTTAAGGGAAGAGCTTCGAGTAAGGGCTAAAGATCCATTGTTATTTTGTCATTTGTCGATGGGAATGTCCAATGATTATTCCATAGCCATTGAAGAGGGTGCGACGATATTAAGAATCGGAAGTGCAATATTCAAATGATAATATTAAATTTGGTTTAGATTCAATTAATTGAAGCGAGTCCATATCGCATTGAACAAAGCGAAAGAGGACTTTCGCACTCCAAACGCTTTGCGTGGCTTTGGAAATCTGTATTGATATTGGATAAATATTTCTGTCACGCAAAGCGTTTGGAGTGCGAAAGTCCTCTTTCGCTTTGTTATAAAGCGCCAGATTTGTCAACATGTCTTCATACCAATGCGTGCAATCTAAAAACGATCGCAAGCGACACGCACTCCAAAGGGATTTGCTTTCATAAATTGAATCCTATATTGGGCTAAGAACAGGCGCTCTGCCGAGCTACTAAAGTTGATTTGAAGAAATTAAATTCAACTTATAGCTGCGCCATCTTCTTTTTTCTTTGTTGATGAATCTTCCTTTTTTTCTTCTTTGAAATTATCTGTGGGCTGATTTTCTGCTTTTTTCTGAGGCTTCCCTTTGAATAAATGATTTGTCTCTAAGGAGAGGTCATCTCCATCATAGACAATTTTGACAAATTTGTGCTTTGCGAGTTCTTTATTTAATAAACCAATTGCCTTTTCAGACGTCGACTGTGTGATTAAGTAGTTTTTGTATGCAAAGAATACTAAACATTCTTCGGGTTTGCATCTATCTGAAATTAATTTAATCAAAGAATAGAGATCTCTTATATAGAATTTGGGCTGAATATTGATTTCAATTTCAGAGAAAATTTTTAGGGCTGGAGAATAAACATATTCTCTAAGAAATTTTATAAAGGTGAAAGCGAGCTCTGAAGCATCTATGGTAGTCGACTTTAATTGGTCATTAAACGAACAGGCATATTTATTTAGAGCCGCATCCAAAAGAGAATTAATATCTTCATTATCGCCTTGCAATTTTACCTTATCGAGGAGAGTTTTAAATTCTTGAGTTAGGTTAACATCTTGACGTTTTTGTTGTTTCCATTCTTTGCATTTTGTTGTTATTGCTTCACTTAATTTCTCCCATGATTTTGCAAATTTATCTTCCTTTTTTTTATGATCTTTCATTGTTTGAATATATTCTGCAGTTTTCCATCCAAATGCTTCGGGGGTTTTTGATAATTTAAAATATTTTACAAAGTCATGCGACGAAGGAGTTGCACCTTTGTCAGATTCTGCTGTTTCTAAATAAAATCGAAGGGTTTTTGTTTTAACAACAGTTTCAAGTAGCTTACAGTAGTCTGTGGCAATCCCTTTTGCTAAAGATTCATCTTCTTCATAAGGATCAACGATTAACACAACTTCAGCTTCTTCTATCGAACAATTTCCAATTAAACTAAAATCTTTAAATTGTTTATAATTTGAATATATATTAGATGTCGTTGTCATAAAAACCTTTTTAATAAAATAATTTATTTATAATTTATAAATTGAAAAGAAATATAGTTATTATCTATATCTTTTTCAAGCATTAAATTATTAATTATTTTTTATTAAGAACAAGTGTTTGTTTATGACCTTAACTCATTAAACGCCAATAGCATCCATACCCTTGGACCGCACTCCAAAGGTATGGATGCTATTGGAATTTAGTTAACGTCATTTGTAAGCTAAGCACATTTTGGCTTACATCATAGAGCTATGCCTTGCTTGCATCACCTTTTTTGGAAGAATCTTCTTTTTTTTCTTCTTTGAATCCTGCTGTACCTGTTGGCTTTTGTTGAGATTCAATAGTTGTGTCTGTACCTTTCAAAACGATTTTTACAAATTTATGTTTTGCAAGCTCACAATTTAAAGTTCCCACCCCTTTTTTTAAGGTTTGATCAGCTGTGAATTGAACCATGAAGTGCCTTTTGGCAATAATAACCAGGCATCGATCTGGATGAGATTCTTTAGCAACTACTTGTGTTAAAGTTTCCATATTTTTTAAATAGAAAGATTCTTCGAGCTGATCTTCCTGATTTATAAAACAAGCCGCTCCTCCTTGCATCATGAAGAGTTTCATATGTTCGATTAATTGGTTAGCTAATTGTTCTGCATTTATTGATGCATTTTCTAAACCAGCATTAAATCTGGATTGAAATTTTGAAATAATAAATCCCAATCTACTATTTACAGCCTCATCTTTTGGAAGAGATTCGTTAACTTTGCTAATAGAATGATTTAATGCAGCTGTTAAATCAACCGCCTTTGTTCCAGTTTGCTTCCAGTGAATGCAACGAGCAACTATTGCTGCGCGAAGTCCTTTCCAGTCCTCTTCAAAATGTTCTTTATTATTATTATTGATATTCATTGCAGTGACATAATCACTGATACTCCAACTTAATATTTTGTCTGCTTTAGCAACAGTCATGTGTTGTGTCAACCGAGCTTTAGAAAATTCTGAGGGTTTGCATTGAAAGGAGTCTACACAAAATTGTAAGGGTTTTATCTTAGCAATTGTTTCAAGAAAAGTATTGTATTTGGGGCCTAAATTTTCTGATAAATCATCTTCATAAGGATCTTCAATAATGATTACAGATGCCTCCTCTGGAGAATGGTTACCCATTACTTTAAAATTTTCAAATTCTTTATTATAAGTATATAAACTAGTTGTAGCAGTCATATAAAAACTCCTATTTTAAAATTAATAATTTACTGTTGCTTTTAAAAATAAAAGCAGAAATATCTATAATTCAATTGATGTTATTTAACAATAATTTTGTTCCAATTCTAAAAATATCACATCATTTTGTAATTGATAAGAATGAGATGGTTAGATTAAATTTTTCCTTTTTTGAAAGAGGAGCGACCCATGTGCGTGTGTGTAAAGAAAAAGATAAATCCTAATATTTACTTTGGAATAGCCATTGTATTGGGAGCACTCTCAGGATATGTCAATAATCCCTTTATTTTTAATGTAGCTGATACCGTCTCCCATATCTTCATCAACTTGTTAAAACTTGTTAGCTTACCGATTATTTTTCTTTCGATAGTCTCCACAGCTGCCGGTATGGAAAACATTCGTGAAATCAAGATGCTTGGAGGAAAGGTAATAAAATATACCCTTATTACCACATTGTTAGCAGCCACAATTGCTTTATTTCTATTTATTGTCATTGATCCTGTAAGAGGACATGTAGCCACAGAAGGATTAAAACCCATTCTTCAAGAACAAGCACAACCAAGTTATTTATCTTTTTTTATACAAATCATACCCTCGAATATCTTACAACCCTTCAATGAAAATAATGTAATGGGTGTTTTATTTTTAGCAATGCTTTTAAGTTTTGCAATTATTGGACTTCCAATACAACATCGAACTGTTTTACATAGTTTCTTTTCAGGGATTTATGCAGCGATTATGTCTGTGACAAAATGGATTGTCGCCATCATGCCTTTTGCAATATGGGCATTTATCACATTGTTTATGCGTGATTTAAGTAATGGACTCGATGTGAAGAGCCTTGCCTTATATCTTCTTTGTGTTGTAGGAGCTAATTTGATTCAAGGAGCCATTGTTTTGCCAGCAATGCTAAAATTGAAAGGTGTTTCTCCAATTAAGATGTTGAAAGGAATGATGCCGGCTTTATCAGTTGCATTTTTTACTAAATCATCAGCTGCAGCGCTGCCAATGGCGATGCGTTGTGCTGAGGAAAATGTAGGAATATCTCGCAAAGTTGCAAGTTTTACGCTCCCTCTTTGTACAACAATCAATATGAATGCATGTGCAGGATTTATTTTAACGACAGTTCTTTTTGTCTCCATGAGTGAAGGGATGCAATATACTTATGCAGAAATGAGTTTATGGATCGTCCTCGCTACAATCGCAGCGGTTGGAAATGCCGGTGTGCCGATGGGATGTTATTTTCTTTCCAGTGCTTTTTTAGCAGCAATGAATGTGCCGCTTAATATTTTGGGTGTCATCCTCCCTTTTTATACATTAATTGATATGCTAGAAAGCGCGATCAATGTCTGGTCCGATTCATGTGTGGCAGCCGCTGTAAATCAGGACGTTAAGCAAGCACAATCTGAGTTGGGAATCGAAGTAAATATGGAACCTGCTAAAATTATATAGCTTCATGAGGGACTACCCTTTTGTTTTTTTTGATAGATATGTTAGATTAAAAAATAATGTATAACTTCATCTTGCGATAAAGGGACCTATGTCACAAAAAAGTTCTTCTGTAGACCAACCAAATTTTTTTAAGGATGATAAATCTGATATTATCCGCCGACTTGGTGCTGAAAATCTTATCAAATGCCTACGCCAAATGATGTTAATTCGTAATTTTGAAGTAAGGGCGGAAGCAGCATATCAGCACGGAAAAATCGGTGGCTTTTTCCATGCTTATATTGGGCAAGAAGCCATCCAAACTGCCGCTGTTCATGCAATAGGAAAAAATAATTGGTTTTCAACTTCTTATCGATGCCATGCTCTCGCACTTCTTCTTGATGCAACGCCAAATGAACTAATGGCCGAGTTATATGGAAGAGCAACGGGTAATGCAAAAGGAAGGGGTGGCTCCATGCACTTTTTTACAGAGCGCCTACTTGGTGGCTTTGGAATCGTGGGCGGACAAGTTCCTATTGCTACGGGTGCCGCATTTACAATCAAATATCTCAATGAAAAAGATAAAATCTCTATTTGCTTTTTAGGTGATGGAGCTGTGGCTCAAGGTGCATTTCATGAGGCATTAAATCTCGCTTCCTTATGGAATCTTCCATGTGTATATGTCATCGAAAATAATTTGTGGGGCATGGGAACAGCTGTTGAAAGAGCAATTTCAGTGAAACATTTAGCAGAAGAAATAGCTCCTAGTTTTAGAATGAAAAGTTATACCATCGATGGAATGGATTTTTTCAATTGTTATGGTGCTTTTGAACACATTTACAAAGAAGTATTGACCACAAATCGTCCTGTTTTAGTTGAAGCAGTCACAGAAAGATTTAAAGGACACTCCATTTCAGATCCGGGATTATATAGATCGAAAGATGCTCTAAAAGAATGTATGCAGCGTGATCCAATTATTCTGATGCAAAATACATTGATCGAAGCAGGAATGATTACCTTGGAAGAAGTAAAAGAAATGGATAAAGAATTTCGTCATAATATTATGGAAGCAATGGATTACGCAGAGCAAAGTCCATGGCCTGATCCTAATACCTTGGAAGAAGATGTTTTTGCTCCTTAACGAATTGCTTAACGAATAGATGGATGATGCATGGGAACACAAGTTGTGGAATTAAGAGAGGCGCTTCGCCAGGCAATTGACGAGGAAATGGAACGCGACTCGCGAGTTTTTGTAATGGGCGAAGAGGTCGGAGAATATAATGGGGCCTATAAAGTTACAAAAGGTTTACTGGATAAATGGGGTCCTAAAAGAATTGTCGATACCCCTATATCTGAATTAGGTTTTGCAGGACTTGGAGTCGGAGCTGCTATGACCGGTTTACGACCCATTATTGAATTTATGAGCTTTAATTTTTCTTTTGTTGCAGCAGATCAGCTTATTTCAAATGCAATCAAAATGCATTATATGTCAGGAAATCGTTTTTCTATTCCGATTGTATTTCGTGGCCCTAATGGCTCTGCGGCACAGGTATCAAGTCAGCATTCGCATTGCGTTGAAGCTATTTATGGCAATTTGCCAGGATGGTATGTGATCCAGCCGAGCAATGCCTATGATGCAAAAGGACTTTTAAAATCCTCCATAAGAGATAATAATCCCGTTCTTTTTCTAGAATCAGAATTGGCTTACGGGGAGAAAATGGAGATTCCTACAGAGGAATATCTTATCCCAATCGGTAAGGCAAGAATCGTTGTTCCTGGGGAGAATGTAACCATCGTGACGCATGGTCGAATGGTAAATGTGTGCCATCAAGTTGTGAAAGAATTATTGAAAAAAGGCGTTAAAGCAGAATTAATAGATCTTCGCACAATAAAACCAATCGATATTGCAACAATAGCAGCTTCTGTGCGTAAAACAAATCGATGCGTTCTTGTTGAAGAAGGACACATCTATGCAGGTATAACAGCAGAAGTTGGATTTCAAATTATGCAGCATTGTTTCGATTACTTGGATGCCCCTCTTGAGAGGGTGTGTCAGCTTGAAACTCCAATGCCATATTCTAAAATTCTAGAAAAAGAAACGTTGCCGAATGTAGAGAGAATCCTTGCTGCCGTTAATAAAACTTTGAATTAAATGAGGAGTTGAATTCGATGCCTTTCACACTAACGATGCCTAAACTTTCCCCTACGATGGAATCTGGATCTATTGTTAAATGGCACAAAAAAGTTGGAGATTCTGTTGAAGCCGGCGATGTGCTTATGGAAGTTGCGACGGATAAAGCGACAGTGGAACACCAAGCCATTGATAGTGGCTGGTTGCGACAAATTTTGATACCCGAAGGTGGTGAAGGTGTTGTAAATCAACCCATCGCGATTTTTACGGAAGAAAAAAATGAGAGCATAGAAGGTTATAAGCCTGAGGGTGAGGCTGCGAAGACTGAACCAAAAGAAGAAGTTACTCCCGAAGATGAGGCAGCTTCAAAGCCCACTGTAACCCCAGCAAAAAAGGCTGGAGCAATACAACAACCCTCATTTGTCCCAGAGCCCCCCTTAGAACATTATGAATTTGAATTCCCTACAGGAACAGTCCCAAAAAGAGTTTTGGCATCCCCCTTAGCAAAAAAAATTGCTAAAGACAAAGGGTTAGATCTAACGACAGTCAAGGGGACGGGCCCTAATCAAAGGGTAATGAGCCGCGACTTAGAAAAAGCCCAAACTGCCGGAATAATCAATTATGGCCAAAGAGAAATGCCGAAAGAAGGACCTGGAACATATGATGAAATAACATTGACTCCGATGAGAAAAATTATTGGACAGCGCTTACAGGAATCAAAATCATTTATTCCTCATTTTTACGTACGGCAAGAAGTTCATGCGGATGCGTTAGTGGATACGCGTGAACAGCTAAAAATTGGTGGAATAAAAGTATCGATAAATGATCTTATCGTGAGAGCTTGCGCATTAGCACTTCGAAGACATCCAGAGATAAATTGTGGATTCAATTCCGTGAATCAAACGATTATCCAATTTAAAACGATTGATATCGCGATCGCTGTTAGCATAGATCAAGGACTTATTACGCCGATTGTACGTCATGCCGATTTTAAGAGTTTGGGTGAGTTGTCGATCGAGATAAAAGGACTTGCTCAGAGGGCAAGAGAAGGAAAATTAGAGGCTCATGAGTATAAGGGTGGGTCCTTTACAGTTTCCAATTTAGGAATGTTTGGAGTAACGGATTTTCAGGCTATCATTAATCCACCACAAGCGGCAATTATTGCAATTAGCGGTATTCAAGATATTCCAGTAATACGTAATGGAGCTGTTGTGCCTGGAAAAATATTGAATTTGAATTTATCTGTTGATCATCGTGTTATTGACGGAGTTGCTGCGGCCCTCTTTTTGAAAACCATGAAAGAGTATTTAGAGAACCCTTCATTATTACTAGTCACCTGATCTATCTTTGGAGGGCGTGTCGCTTGAGGCTAAGAAAAATTCCCCTTGTTAGGCCTGAAGGGCCGGCATGAAATAGCCCAGGTCGCAGCGAAGCGGAGGCCTGGGTCAATGCAAACAATCTATTGAGTCCTGAAAGGACGGCATAATCTTGTACGTATCAATGTGCCGTCCCTACAGGACTCAATGGATTGTTTGTATTGACCCAGGCCTCCGCTCAATGGCATTCGGTTAGTGTAATTAATTGATTGTATATTATTTAAGTTGTTGCGAATAAATTATTTTTTGGTTATTTAGTAATTCTTTAAACTCTTTTAGGGAATTATTATA
>JACDES010000032.1 GCA_013816265.1 Parachlamydiaceae bacterium
CCAAGCGAGCGAATTGGTGTCACTATCTGAGGGAAGAGCCGTATGCGGTAATCCCGCACGTACGGATCCGTGCGGGGGATGATAAGTAACTATCATTCCTACCGCAACCACTCCAAACGCTTCGCGTTAAATTAGAAAATTCTTATCCTCAAAGCTACGCAAAGCGTTTGGAGTGCGAAAGTCCTCTTTCGCTTTGTTTAAAGCGGCCAATTTTTGAATTTTACCGCTTATGTGTAGAAGTTCTTTTTTGTATCAGAATACCTTAGTTCGGACTCATATAATGGAAATGTGAGTATGTAAAAACCTGTTGAATGCAAAAAGGCCTTACCGAGTTGAATGACTCGATAAGGCCTAAATATTATATATACTATTGTAATACGACTTTAGGAATATGACTTTATTCCTTAAAAAGCCCGTTTAAAGCAGAATTCAGTTGTTTTATTGAATCTGAGGTTGTTTCTTTTTCTCCTTTCATCGACCAAACTTCTTTTAGATTTTGCTGGAAAACAATTTCAGCCATTTTATCACCAACAAGGTTATAAGCTTTTTGATAGTCTTCTATTGAGTCCGCAAAGCCTTTAATATGTTCTCCAACAACAGGGTGCTCCCTACGTAAAGCATTTAATAAAGAGAGCTCTCTTTTACTGAGATTATTTTTTTCAGGAAAAGTTAGGGCATAACTCATGACCAGAACCTCAACTCTCATTTTTTGTTGGGCTTTAGCTTGCAGTGCAGCGGGATCTTTACTATCCTTGATTGAACCAAGTAATCGGTCCTCTTGTATTAATAGATCCCTAATAATTCTACGTTGTAATTCAGAAGACGTACTAATTTGTAAAGGAGTTTGGATTTCAGAATCTATTTTATTTTTAGCTTCAAAAAATTCCAAGAATTGCTGTTTGATGTTTGTGTTTTTTTTGCTAACAGCTTGTTTTTCTTCTGTTTTTTCTGCAGAGGTCAATTGACTTTCCAATTTAGACTGTATTTCATTAAAAGCCGTAGAAAAAGTTGGATTTCCTTTTATACTATCATTTATAGCTTTTAAATTTTCTCTCATTTCGGCGCGTGTGGCAGGATCTAAGCCCTCACCATTAGCTAACAATGAGATCGATCGTTCGTATAATTTTGTTAAATTCGCTTCTCTATATGGGTTTACTTTTTCTTGACCTGCACTCGCACCAAATATAGCTGCGAACATGCCTGTTGGTTTAACACCTGCACCAACTTGTTGACCAGCACCGGGTTTAATTTTTGTCCCGATTACCTTTACCAATTGCATGACGTTAGCGTCTGACATACGAGTTAAATCTAATGGTTTATCTAGTGGTCCCATAACTTACCCCCTATTGAATGATTGATCCTATAAATAATATTGCGATTTTAATGCCAACCTACCTTTTGTTAGGATCTCATTTCATAATTATTTTTATCACTTCACATTCTATTTAAAACAACGCTCTTAGAAATTTTTCTCTGGTTTCGGGAGTTTCTAGTTTTTTAAAGCCTTTAATAAATCTTTTTTCAATTTTTTTTGCATTTTCAATAGTTAGTTGTAGTACATCTGGTTCTTTAAGATTTTGAAATAAATCATGCTTTTTCATTAGTTGACTATGAGTTTCCAACATCTCCAAGAGCTCAGTTGGATTTTTTTTGAGCTCACTTGGTTTTGGCGTTTGTGCCATTTGATGCATGATTAAAAATCTTACTCTCACTCTTTGATCTTTTAATAATTTTTCCTTCTTAGTGCCTTTGGGAACCTTTTCTATTTTTTCCAACAATGATAATTCTTCTTTTAATAGCGTATTGGCTTCTTTTGTGAATTTGATTCTTTCATCTCTATTAAGATTTGAGGAATAAGCTTGAGCTAGATGATCTACTAATTTTTTTGACTGTTTATCAGATTCTTCTAAAACCAAATTAGACATTTTTAAAGGTTCTGTAGGGGCGATAATTTCATCAAATCTGTCCAATTCCAATAACAGAGGATTCTTTTCATCTAGTAATTTTTCAGTTTTTTCAGATTCTTTTTTAACTTGAGGACTAGATTTGGAGATGTGAGAAAAGTCTTTTCGTGATTTCGATGATTCAGTAAAAGTATAACCTTTAAAGATGCGACCTTGGGGTTTTATCTTACTTACCTGCGCATCTATTATTCTTAAATTATCCTTCAAAGCTTTTTTAAGTTCTTCAATTTGTTCGGGAGAAAGCCTTTCTAAATCTTGTATGTCCTTTTGCGAAAGACCAGTACCCGTTAAAATTTTATTTGCTCGTTCGTATAAACTTTTAAAAGTCAAATCTAACTGTTTTAGTTGTTCAACTTCTTCTTTTCCTCTACCTTTCATAGAGCGGCCAATCCCTGACAATTTTTCATTCCCAACAAATGTGATCTTTTCTTTACCGATTTCACCCGTTTGTATTGCTGTAAGTCTTTTACCATCTTTAGCCATTGTAGCAGCGCTTTTAGCTAAATTACTAATCTCTTTAATTGAAAGGTTTTCAAAATTAGGAGCTGAGGTGATTCCACCGACGTTAGTGCTAGACATAAAGACCTCCGTTTTTCTTTAATTTTTTGGCTTTGTATTGATTTTATTCATTTTTCGTGCCAAGATTTCTTTTTCTTCTGTCTGTGGAGTGTTCATGCAAATAATAAGGCAACCTTTAAGTCATATTCATCAATATTGCTCTTCGGGCTATAAACATTCGCATGCAGCATTATGTTCAACGCTTTCTGGTCTTAATAATATTCGTGAGAATGCAGAAGCATTTCAAAAAGTTTGTCAAATTGCCATTTGCACTATTCAAAGCATTAACTGGGCTACAGGGAAAAATTATCTTCCCAAATTTTTAAAGATTTTAGACATCGTCAATGTTCACGATTTTTATGAAATTGTGGAATTGCCCGATCGACTTTATTTTCAACTTAGTTATGAAACGGTAGACCACGATAAGTTATTAAATTCTCTTGAAGCCACACTATGTTTGAACTGGAAGCTTGAGGATAAAAATGATTTTAATAAGGAACGAGATGAATCAATAAAACAATTCGCACGTCATAGCCTCAATGACTTTTTAGAACATATTTCTGATGAAGATATTACCTATCGTTATCCGGAACAATTAAAAAAAGATCTAAAAAAATGGTTGATTCATGACTTGAATTTTCATGAATTAAAAGATTGCAATCCTGCTAAAGTTAACTTTACTAAATTAGAAATCCCCCTCAAAAAATTGCCAATACTCGATTTTCTGTCTAAATGCTGTTTTACTGTCACAACTATTGGATGGGTTCCAAGCTTCTTGCAGTCGTGGGGGGTGATTGATTTATCCTTCGTAACCAATGCGATGGGGCGTTATAAAGCACTTAAATGGCTTTCAGGACAATCGTTAGATAAATGGTTAACCGCTGGATTGTGCCTCGCTTATGTATTCAAATTCATCGAATCTTCCCGAATTCTTCGTCAAAATTCTTCTTCACCAAATGATAAATCAATGGCTCGTTGGGATGCTGTGACATCTGCAACAGAGTTCATTTTTAATTTTACAATCATAAAAAATGTGACTCAGACTTTTATTGTCTTTTCAATGCTTATTGCAAAATCCATAGGTCTTTTTAGTATCATGTGGAAGCCATCGCCTCAATTTTTTGAAGACAGAGAAAGGTGAAAATTTTATGACGTCCGTTAATCCACAAATTCAACCAAATGATCGAAATTTAAATGTCAGCTCGCTTGGAATAAAAAAACGATTGAATAACCTCGGACTCTTTCCCGGATTGAAAAAATTATATAGTATTGAAGGATTGGAAAATGGCCTGGTGCCCATTTTGATTTCTGTTTTTCAGATATTGAAAGTCGGAGCAGGTGCTGAAAGATTGGATGGTTGGCTCGATGTCCTCAGAGGACAAAGAGATTTATACCGCGCAACAATAATTGTTCCCACAAGTCTGCAATTTCTTGAATCTAATTCTGTCAGCAACGGCCTCATGGCTTTGGCTCATTGGTTTGAAACACTTCAATTTTTAAAACATGCAGAAGTCTGTTCGTTTGATTTTTATACGAGGTGGTCTCAAAATGTAGGGAAAATCAATATATTTCAATCCAATATCGCTAATTTTTGTCTGAAAAGCCCTAAAAACTTTTTTATTTTATGTTCATCACTTTGGGATTTGGGTCTTTTAGGAAAAAGTTATTACTTTCATCCAAAAACAGCCGGAATCAATCCTGAAACTTTCAAGGAAGAATCACCCTTAAAAGTAGAAGCCCATATACAAATCAAAAGGAGAGAGGATCTTTTCGATGTAGCTATTCGAATTGGTCGCATTTCTCAAGTCATCTTGAAAAGTTATTATGTCGAAGGGAAGTCACGGTGGGGCAATTCCTATCTAATGATCTATTATTTGGTTTCTTTAGGGACTCAAAGCGTCAATTTTGTAAGATTTTTGATCAAATAATCGAGGAAGTATAGACAATGCCTCAAAAACTTCCCTTTCACGAATGGTTGATTGTCAGTTTAATTATTCTCACGATGTTATCCTTAACTGTCATTACTTATGTCAGTGATCATAATCAATTACCACCTGTAAAACAAGCGCATAGTATAGTTCAAGACCTCAAAATAAGCATCGAAGGGGCCGTCCTAAATCCCGGGAATTATACACTCAAGAAAGGGTCATCAATTGGTGATTTATTACAATTGGCAGAGCCAACTTCTGATGCAGATCTGAGAAAAGTAAAGAAAATTAGTAAACTTAAAAATGGACAGAAGTTGGTTATCAATACAATCCCACTGTTAACAATTCATGTTGAAGGGGCAGTCAAACAAGAAGGTTCTATAGTCATTCCTGATGGAACTATGTTAAAAGACTTGGCTTCATATGTCAGCTTTCTTCCTGAAGCTGATATTAAAAAATTGCTGAAGAAGCGCCGTCTTAAAGATGGGGAAACTATCAGAGTCGATAGAATAAAATCTCCCAAAGTCACAATTAATCAAGATAATTAATGTAGTATAAAGTATTAATTTATTTTATTTTAAATATTGTTTATTGTATAATAACTGTTTATTAATTTTGTAATTTAATAATAACTATAAAACTATTTGGTGAAAAATGAATGTTTTTAAAAGTATGACTCCTTTGCCTTATTCTGAATTTAATTTATCTAATCCCAATAAGACAAAAAGTTCATTTTTAGGAACAATCGGCTATCTAGTCTTGGGAACGATCAGCATCCCTTTTGTTTGGTTAGCTGGTGCAAAAGGAGTTGTCAGCTATATCTGGAATAGAAAGCAACAACTGATTTTGGAGAATAAGAAGAAAATTATTCAGTCTCAAATCACCACTTTACAAGGAAGAATTCAACCAAAATCTACATCAAAAAATAATTTTAGAAAAAATAATAGAGAAATTAATCGAATCATCAAAAATGCCAAAAAGCAAATAGAAGTGCTAGATTTCACCATCAATAAAAACAGACAAAATTTTATCGCTTCATTATTGGCTCTTACTCCTGTTTTAGGAGTGCCTGCAGTAGGTGCTTATCTACTTTCAAAATCCACTAACATCCAAGAAACCGGCATTAGAGGCGGGGTCGAAGCCATGGCCCAAAAAATCTTTGAAGGCCGTGGAAGTTTTGTAAGATCTATATTTTATGCCCTTCAAGGAAAACCACTCTCTGAATTTAGAAAATATCTCCCTGCCTATCTTCTTAATAAAATCGAAAATCCCCAAGGAACAGGTTTAAAAAATATAAAAATCCCTGTAAAAATTGGCATCAATCAGCACAGAGAACTCCATGCAATCACAATTCCGGCAAGATCTAGCGCAGAGCGTCAAGAGCCTCAATTTGATCCCTTAAAACCAACTGTGGTTGTTTTTCATGGTAATGGGGAAACAGCACATTGCAAACTTGAGCATGCAAACTTTTACCAACATTTAGGCTTTAATGCCGTTTTAGTCACAATGGGTGGATACCCAGGAAGTGGTCTAGGTGTTAAAACTTCAGAAGTCACAAGTTATCAAGATGCTGACGCAACTATAAAATATCTAAAAAATCTTGGTGTTAATAATATAGTCGTTCATGGAACCTCTCTTGGCGGCACTTTAGCTTTTGCTGCAGGGGAGCTTCATTCAGATGTTGTGAAATTAGTTGTTGCGGATCAGACTTTTGATAAGCCCGCAAATGTGGCCGTTAATTTATTAAATAACATTACGGGCAATTATGCTCGATTTGTACCTTCAGCATTAATACGAGGGCTTGTAGCTGGAAGTTTTACAACAGGCGAAATAGTTCCTGGTGTTGCCATGAAGGATGGAAGTCCCTATAGGACTGATGGATTGAATAATCTCAGAAAGGCATCTGTATTACGCAGAGGAGTTTTTGCGATAAAAGCAGAACGCGATCATTTTATGGGGCGTGAAGGAAGCATACGTGATGGATTCAAAGAAAATTTCGCCGATGATTTGATTTTAGCTAGATATAAATCTTTGGTTAAAAATTCAAGAAAGAGCCACTCAATGGCTGTGCTACCTAAATTTGGACATAATTCTGAAGTAGGCGGAGAACATTGTAGTTGGTTTAATCATTATACTAGATTACAACCCGCGAATAGACTTTTCAATGATCATGGATCTTTAGCATATCGACAATCAAAACCGCTCCAAGACAAGCTTAAAAAGATCTTTTCTGTCTAAAACAAAAAAAGGACGTAGGGGACCAAAACGAACTTTTGCTAATGTGATAGGATAAATTGGTTTTTGGTTTTTGTTCGTCCATATCGTCCATTAAGTCCATTAAGTCCATTAAGTCCATAATATTCGAGTCATAGCAACCAAAATTCTCGAGTAAAAACTCTCTAAAAAAACAAATTTGTAAATAAAAAAAGAAATCTGCTTGTCAGAAAATACGTCTTCGTGATAGTCTTATCGTTTTAGCTTTCACAAAGTTAGCTGATCATCAAAATTGCTTCGTTGGCCCTGGTGAGAACGTGCTTCGTGCGTAACTGACCACATGCGATGGAGCCGCAATTTTATAATTTGAATAAAGAGTAAGATCTGAATATATTTGCAATAGCGGATCATTAATTTGATTTTAAGGATGAGAATATGAAGCTTATATTAATGGGCAAAAAACGTGGGATGCTACAGCTTTTTGATGATAAAGGCAATGTCGTAGTGTGTACCGTAATTGAAGCCGAGCCAAATGTTGTCACGCAAATCAAGACAAAAGAAACAGACGGATACGTAGCTTTACAACTTGGCTTTGAAAAAGTAACAGGTAAGAAGACGTATACAATCGAAAAAAGAGCCGGTAAACCACTATTAGGACACTATAAGAAAGCTGGAACCGATCCACGTCGTAACCTAATTGAATCGAGAATAGATTCAGTTGAAGGCTACACATTAGGTCAAGAAATTGGCGTTGATGTATTCGACGGAATCGAATTTGTGGATGCAACAGCGATTTCTAAGGGTAAGGGTTACCAAGGTGTTATGAAGCGTCACCACTTTGCTGGTGGACCTGCATCACACGGTTCTGGATTTCACCGTCATGCGGGATCTACAGGTATGCGTTCTACACCAGGCCGTGGATTACCCGGCGGAAAGAAAGCGGGACAAATGGGAAATGAAAGGGTAACCATTCAGAATCTCAGAGTCGTAAGAATTGATAAAGAAGATAACTTGATTATTTTGAAAGGTCAAGTTCCAGGTCCTCGTAACGGCTTAGTTTATATTAAACAAGCTGAAAAACGAAAGACTACTAAAAAGACAAAGTAACAAGATCGTTTGGAGTTAGTTGTGGCGACACTTAAAAAGTACAATCTTACTGGTAAAGAAATTGGTCAAGTAAAAATCGATGAGCGATTGACTAATGCAGAAGCCAACAGTCAGATGATTAAGGATTATATCGTTGCCTTGCGTGCAAACGCAAGACAATGGTCGGCTAATACAAAGACACGCGCTGAAGTCAAGCATACAACCAAGAAGCCCCACCCACAAAAGGGTCAAGGGCGTGCACGTCAAGGTTCGCTTGTTGCTCCTCAGTATAAAGGGGGCGGTCGTGCTCATGGTCCTAAGCCGAAATTTGATCAACACGTTCGTATCAACCAAAAAGAGCGTAAAGCTGCTATCCGTTTCCTTCTAGCTGAAAAGTTTAAAGAAAACAAAATTTGGGTGATCGACGATACAAAAATGAACGAACCAAAAACAAGAACAGTAGCCTCTTTTCTAAAAGGTTTAGAAATATGGGGACGCATCTTATTTTTAGGAGAAGGGACTTATACTGAAGTGGAAACAGAAGGAAAAGTACAACGCGTAAGCATTTCAAGCGATAAGCATGACAACTTTTCTAAAAGCATCCGTAACTTACCGAAGTCGTCCTTCAAAATAGCTTCAAATATAAGTGGCTATGATGTTCTCGTAGCAAAAGAGATCATATTGACAGAGTCTGCTCTGAATGAACTGAATCAGTGGCTGGCCTAATAGGAGTTATGACGATGACACAAAAGAGTCCATATCAAGTGATCAAGCATAAACATGTGACTGAAAAGTCAATGATGCTTCAAGGATTGAAAACAGCTGACAGCAACCCATCGCTAAAACGATGTGAATCGCCAAAGTACGTTTTTATCGTAGATCGCGCTGCAAATAAGCAAGAAATTGCCAATGCATTGGAACAAATTTATAAAGATGAAGGCATCAAGGTTGTTGCCGTCAACACCATCAACGTTAAAGCTAAGGCTAGACGTGTAAGAGGAAGAGCAGGTTACAAAAGCGGATTTAGAAAAGCAATTGTAACATTGCGACCTGGCGATAGCTTGGATAATGTTTAAGGGGAGCTTTGAGAGTAGATGTTAAGAAAATACCGACCTATTACACCAGGCACACGTCAGCTAATATTGCCTACTCATGAGTTGCTGACTCGTGCTAATAGTACAACAAAAGCCAAAGTTAAGCCGACTAAGTCACTTCTCTTACCAAAGAGACGTACAAACGGCCGAAATAACATGGGCCATATTACCTGCCGTCATAAAGGTGGCGGAGCGAAACAGCATTATCGTATTGTAGACTTTAAACGCGACAAAGAAAATATTCCAGCGAAAGTAGCCTCAATCGAATACGATCCAAATCGTACAGCTTATATCGCTTTGTTGAATTATGTCGATGGCGAAAAACGTTATATATTAGCTCCACAAGGATTGAAAGCAGGCGATGTCGTTCAAACAAGCGACCAACCTCCATTCCATGTCGGATGCTGCATGAAATTAAAATTTATGCCGCTCGGTTCAACTGTATTTAACATTGAGCTCCTACCTGGTAAAGGTGGAAAACTCGTTAGATCTGCTGGTTTATCAGCACAGTTAATGGCTAGAAGTGGTGGCTATGCTACACTACGTATGCCTTCTGGTGAAGTGCGTATGGTTAGCGAAGATTGCCGAGCTACTTTTGGAGTCGTTTCAAACTCAGAACACAGCTTACGATCTGAAGGTAAAGCTGGACGTATGCGTTGGAAAGGTGTTCGCCCGACAGTTCGCGGTACTGCCATGAACCCTGTCGACCATCCACACGGTGGTGGTGAAGGTAAACATCGTGGTAATATTCCACAGACACCTTGGGGTGTTTATACAAAAGGACTTCTGACAAGATCGGGTAAGAAGTCTAATAAGATGATCGTCAAATCTCGAAGGAAGAAATAGTTATGGCTAGATCGTTAAAAAAGGGTCCTTTTGTCGATCATCACCTGCAAAAGAAAGTAGATGGTCAGAACAGTATAGGAACAAAAAAGCCAATAAAAACGTGGTCCAGACGTTCGATGATTACACCTGATATGGTTGGACATACGTTTGAAGTGCATAATGGCCGTAAGCATCTTAGCGTGTTTGTCACGGATAATATGGTTGGTCATCGCCTGGGTGAGTTTTCTCCCACACGTACATTTAAAGGACATCCACTTAAGAAATAAAGGTTGCTAAGATGAATGACGCTAAATCAATAAGCAAATATGTGCGCATTAGCCCACGCAAAGCCCGTTTGGCTGCTGGACTAATTCGTGGATTGCCAGTCAATGAGGCTACCGCCCAACTGATGTTTAGCAATCTCAAGGCTGGACGCTTGCTTAAAAAAACATTAGACAGTGCTGTAGCTAATGCTGAAACACAGCTAGATATGAGAAGAGAAGATCTCAAAGTAAAAGAAGTCCGTGTAGATGCAGGCCCAACATTGAAAAGATCAAAGCCAAAAAATCGCGGTGGACAGCATCCTATTATGAAAAGGACAAGCCACTTTACTATCATCGTTAGTAATGTGAAGGAGTAATCGAATGGGACAAAAAGTTAACCCTATAAGTTTCCGCCTTATTCGCACACGCGATTGGCGATCTAAGTGGTTTGCAAATAAAAAAGAATTCGGCGATCTAGTCGTTGAAGATCATTTGATACGTACTTATTTGCTGAAAAAACCTGCTTTGCAAGGTGTCTCAGCAATTAAAATTAAACGCATGAGCGGGAAAGTTGAAGTTACTATTGTGACAGCACGCCCTGGACTTGTTATTGGGAAAAAAGGTTCTGAAATCGATGTTCTGAAAAATGAACTTTCCAAAATGACAGGTAAAGAGGTTTGGGTTGCTGTAGAAGAAATAAAGCGCCCTGATATTGATGCCAAAATTGTAGCAGACAGTGTTGCAAAACAGATTGAAAGACGTATTCCTTTCCGTCGTGCTATGAAGAAGGCGATGCAATCTGCACTCGATGCAGGAGCATTAGGTATTAAGGTACAACTATCCGGTCGTATAGGTGGAGCTGAAATCGCACGAACAGAGTGGTATAAAGAAGGAAGTACTCCTTTACATACTATACGTGCTGATATAGATTACGCGCATGGTCGTGCAGAAACAACATACGGAAGTATTGGTGTTAAAGTATGGATCTATCGCGGTGAAGATAACTTACTGAGGAAGGAGGCGTAAAACCATGCCTTTAATGCCCAAGCGCACAAAACATCGAAAAATGCAAAAAGGCCAAATGGCCGGATTAAGCAAGGGTGGAAATTTCGTCCACTTCGGCGAATTCGGTATTCAGGTCTTGGAAAGAGGCTGGATTACCAACCAACAAATCGAAGCTTGCCGTGTGTCTATTAATCGTTTTTTTCAAAGACGCGGTAAAGTATGGATTCGTATATTTCCAGATAAGCCTGTGACAAAGAAACCTGCCGAAGTCCGTATGGGTAAAGGTAAAGGAGCTGTGGATCACTGGGTAGCTGTCGTAAGACCTGGAAAAATTTTATTTGAAGTTGCTAATGTACCTAGAGAAATGGCTCAAAGTGCTTTACGCCGAGCAGCAGCTAAATTAGGAATAAAAACTCGTTTTGTTGAACGCGTAGAACAGGTTTGAGGAATTATGTACAAAGCAAAAGAACTAAGAGATTTAAGTATTGAAGAGCTAGAGACTACTTACCATAATGCATGTAAGAAGTTGTTTGAACTCAACAATCATTTTAAGGGCCAAAAAGAAAGAAAAAAGCCACATGAAATTAAACATGCGCGCAAAGACATCGCCCGATTGTTGACAATAAAGACACAGAAAAGTCTCTAAAGCTAAACTCACGCTAGTTAAGGATAAATATGGATCAAGCAGAAGAAGAAAGAGGAAATCGCAAAGTCAAAAAAGGCATTGTCGTTTCTACTAAAATGCAAAAAACAGTCGTGGTAAAAGTTGAGCGGACTCTTCGTCATCCGAAATACGGAAAAGTTATTACCCGTGCTAAAAAATACTATGCTCATAATGAATCAGCTCCTTTGAAAGAAGGCGATGAAGTTCAAATTATGGAAACACGTCCTATGTCCAAGCTAAAACGTTGGCGTGTAGTTGCTTAATAAATAAGCAAAACAGAAAGAAATTAAGGTTGTAAATAACCCTAATGAAATGTATAGTTTTACCTTCTGATGTAAAAACGCTAGTGTTTAATGCAAACGATGTAAATATAATCTTTGGAGTTTATAAGTCATGATTCAACAAGAAACCGAGCTCGAAGTAGCTGATAACTCGGGTGCAAAGCGTGTAAAATGCTTTAAAGTATTAGGTGGATCGAAGCGTCGTTATGCCCATGTAGGGGATATCGTAGTCGCTTCAGTTCAAGATGCATCTCCAGATGGTGGTGTTAAGAAGGGAGACGTTGTAAAAGTTGTTATCATCCGTACAAAATCTTATATTAAACGGAAGGATGGAACAAAGTTACGTTTCGATACAAACAGTTGTGTTCTTATCGATGATAAGAAAAACCCACGCGGTACGCGTATTTTTGGGCCAGTAGCACGCGAAGTTCGCGACAGAGATTTTTTGAAAATTAGCTCTCTGGCTCCAGAAGTGATTTAATTTAAGAGGCTATGAGATGACAAAATTAGTAAAAAAGCCAACAATTACAAAGAAAATTCGCACGGGAGACAAAGTTGTCGCTATTGCAGGCAACAATCGTGGTCAGGTGGGCATCGTAAAATCTCTGAAAGGAGAAACAGTCGTTGTTCAAGGCCTGAATGTACGTAAGAAACATGTGAAGCGTACACAAGAAGCTCCCCAAGGCAGAATTATTGATATTGAGAGACCCATACACGTTTCAAATGTAAAAGTTTGCGTAGATGGTGATACAGCAGCAAGACTGAAAGTTCGTACAAATGGACAAGGACAGCGTAATCTCGTGTATAAAAACGGTGATAAAGAAACTGTCTATCGTTCAATTAAAAAACCTAAGTGAGTAAAAAAAGACAATGTCTAGGTTAAAAGAAAGATATTTAGCTAAAATTAAGCCAGAATTGCACACAAAGTTTGGGTATGAAAACCCAATGCAAATTCCAGGTCTAGTAAAGATTGTTATCAATATGGGGATAGCGGAAGCTTCTAAAGACAAAAATTCTTTACAGGATTGCGTCAAAGAAATGAGCGTATTATCCGGTCAAAAACCCATCATAACAAAAGCTAAGAAAGCAATTTCTAACTTCAAATTGCGCGAGAAGCAACCAATTGGTATTAAGGTTACACTTCGCGGTGCCAGGATGTATGATTTCCTTGATCGCTTTTGCAACATTGTTTGCCCACGCATACGCGACTTTAGAGGTTTTCCAACTAAATGCGATGGCAGAGGAAACTTTACACTAGGTCTCGATGATCAACAGATATTTCCTGAGATCAACCTAGATGAAGTTAAAAAGACACAAGGGATGCATATCACTTTTGTCACAACCGCCAAAACAGATGAAGAATGTGTTGAGCTTCTAAGATTGCTCGGCGTACCATTTAAAAATTTACCGATTTCGGTAGCAGCTTAAGTATAGGAGAAGAAATCATGGCAGTCAGCGACCCTATAGCCGATTTCCTCACAAGGATTCGTAACGCCACAGGAGCTCAACATCGTTATGTGGATATTGAGTGGAGTAAAATTAGGCAAAACCTTGCTGAGATTCTCAAGAATCAAGGATTTATTGAAAACTATCTCGTCAAGGTTGACGATAATCATAGAGGCACGATCCGTATATTCTTGAAATATACACTCGGACGCCTTCCTGTGATTCAAGGTTTAAAAAGAGTTTCTAAACCCGGTCTACGCAAGTACGTTGGTCACCTAGAAATTCCTCGCTTTTATGGTAAAATGGGATTGTCTATCCTTTCCACCTCACAAGGTGTAATGGCAGGTGACGAAGCCAGCAAGCGTGGTATCGGTGGCGAACTCCTGTGTTTGGTATGGTAAGGATTGAAGGAGAAATCGAAAATGTCTCGTAAAGGTAAACTTCCTATCACTCTTCCTAATGGGGTTGAGGTTAAAGTAACTGACACAGAAATTACTGTGAAAGGCCCAAAAGGTACTTTACACCAAAAGCTCGTACCGGGAGTCAAAGTTGAAGTAGAAGGAAATAATGTAGTTGTTTCTCTTGCAGAAGATCAAGAGAACTTGAATCATTTCCACGGTTTATACCGCACTTTAATTTTCAACATGGTTGTTGGAACAACTGAAGGTTTCGAAAAGAAACTTGAAATGATCGGCGTCGGTTACCGCGCTACTGTTCAAGGAACTCTTTTAGATCTACAACTCGGTTTTTCACATCCTACACAACTTCCAATCCCTAAAGGTTTGGTTGTAAAAGTTGATAAAAATACCCAAATTAGTATTGTTGGGTTTGACAAACATCTAGTTGGACAATTTGCCGCTACAATTCGCAGCAAAAGACCTCCTGAACCTTATCAAGGTAAAGGAATACGATATGTTGGTGAATATGTACGTAAGAAAGCAGGTAAGGCTGCTGCTACCAAGAAGTAATAGCTGAAAAGGGTTTTATGATAGGTCAAGTAACAAAAAGTGCAAAAATACGCGTTAAACGTGCATTAAGAGTGCGAAAGCACCTTCGTGGCACAGGCGTTAAGCCTCGTTTATGCGTTGTCAAAAGCAATAATCACATTGAAGCCCAATTGATCGATGATGAGAAGGGCCATACTTTAGGTGCAGTTGCGACCTTTTCTAAAGGATTTCGCGGCACTGAGTTTGGTAAAAAAAATAAAGCCTCCGCTCGTAAATTAGGTGAACATATTGCTGAAATTGCTAAAGGCAAAAACATTAAAGAAGTGGTCTTTGACAGAGGACCTTTTAAATATCATGGAATATTAGCTGAGCTCGCAAACGCTGCTCGTGCTGGTGGTCTCCAATTCTAAAAACCCTAGTTTTTGGTTTTTTTGGCACTTGGATTAGCCAAAAAACAAAACTTAGGTTAAAAGGGCAAAAGTAAAAAGGACAAGTCTCAATGGCAAAAAAACCGGATTCCTCCAAAAGAGAGAGATCAGATTCTCCTAAAAAAGAGAAGTCAGAAAGCGAATTCATCGAAAAAGTTCTTTCTGTAAACCGCTGCTCTAAAGTGGTAAAAGGTGGACGTAAGTTTAGCTTTTCAGCCTTAATTTTAGTTGGTGATGGAAAAGGACGTGTAGGTTACGGATTTGCGAAAGCTAACGAATTAACAGATGCTATTCGCAAAGGTGGAGAAGCTGCTCGTAAAAATATGGTTGTATGTCCTATGGAAGGGACAACCATTCCTCATGAAATCACTATTCATTGGGACGGAGCAACTGTATTGTTAAAACCAGCTCCAGCTGGAACAGGTGTAATTGCCGGATCAAAGGTCCGTGCGATATTAGAGCTCGCAGGTGTAAAAGATGTTATGGCGAAAAACCTAGGCTCTACAAATCCAATTAACCAAGTTAAAGCGACTTTCGAAGCTATCGATAAGCTCTCAACACGCGCAGAGCTAAGACAGAGAAGAGGAATATAAGTATATGGTAAGTTTAGATACACTTAAAAATACAACAAGACCAAGCAAGCCACGTAAACGTGTTGGCCGTGGTATTGGCTCTAAGC
Organism: Parachlamydiaceae bacterium; assembly: GCA_013816265.1. Classification (GTDB taxonomy): domain Bacteria; phylum Chlamydiota; class Chlamydiia; order Chlamydiales; family Parachlamydiaceae; genus JACDES01. The sequence goes on from JACDES010000032.1 coordinate 15,383, forward strand.
ATGGTAAAACATGTGGCCGCGGTGAAAAAGGTGCTGGATCTCGTTCAGGCTATAAGCGACGCTACGGAAAAGAAGGTGGTAACATGCCTCTTTTCATGAAAACTCCTATTCGTGGATTTAGCAATGCATCGTTTAGAATTGAATTAGATTCTGTTAATCTAGGTCAAATCGATGCGGCTTTTAAAGATGGCGAAGTTGTTAACATTCAAACTTTACAAGAACGTGGTTTTATTACAGGTCGTTCTAAAGGTTTGAAGATTTTAGGCAATGGCGATATTACGAAAAAGAAGCTTAAAATCGAAGCAAATGCAATCTCTAAAGGTGCACGCGAAAAGTTAACTCTCGCGAAAATTACGTTTGAGATAAAAGAATAAGTGTGAAGCATTAAGATGGTATGCCAATTAACATTGGTGTATGAGCGCAGACTAGGAAAGAATTTCCTTAAAAGTCTGCGTTTTCATCTTATTAAATTTGAACCTATCGGTTCAATTCACACAGTAATGCTGCTATACAAAATTTTAATAAAATGATCCTACACAAAAGAGAGAAGCTCTTTTGGGGTACACAAAGCAACCAAATAACCACAGAATAGAGAAATGCTAGACGGATTAAAACGCGTTTTTCAAATACCTGAGTTAAAAACGAAGATCCTATTAACACTGATTTTATTAGCAGTGTGCCGAATAGGAAGTTTCATCCCGGTTCCAGGTATTAACGGCGAAGTGGCCGTAAGCTTTTTTAGGCATGCCACAGGTGGAAGTCAAAACCTATTTCAAATGGTTGACATCTTCTCTGGCGGAGCTTTTTCGCAAATGACCGTGATTGCACTCGGTGTGACGCCATACATTTCGGCTTCCATCATTATGCAATTGTTAGTCGCTCTTATGCCAAGTTGGCAAAGAGAAATGCGCGAAAATGCCGATGCAAGCAAACGAAAAATTAATCGCATGACTAGATTGCTGACAATTATTTTGTCATTTATCCAATCTGCGTTATTTGCTAAATATGCTTTACAAATGAATTTATCCAGACCCGGAATTGTCGCTGGAGAATTGCTCGATACCACAATGTTCGGTATTCCATGGTTGTTCTATTTAATTACGATCACAACTATGACAACCGGAACAATGTTTTTAATGTGGATCGGTGAGCAAATTACAGAGCGTGGAATTGGTAATGGAATGAGCTTGATCATTTGCCTAGGTATTCTATCTCAGATACCAACTGCAATGGGACTCATCTTTCAACAACTTAACTTAGATTCACAAGAACCTGGAGTGATGTCATTCTCCTCCATATTAGTTCTTGCATCAGTTTTTATATTGGTAACAATTGCGACGATTTTGGTAATACAAGGTCATCGACGTATTCCTCTACAGTATGCTAGACGTGTTGTAGGACGCCGCGAGGTACAAGGTGGAACATCTTATATTCCACTCAAAATTAACTATGCGGGAGTAATCCCTGTTATTTTTGCATCTTCTTTATTGATGTTCCCTGCAACGTTAGGTGCATTTGTTGGAAAAGGAAATTGGTTGGGTGAGATCGCTAATTGGTTGTCACCAGGTAATGGATTATATTTGTTGTTTTTTATTGGTTTAATCGTGTTCTTCACATACTTTTGGACGGCAACACAGTTTAGACCAGATCAAATTGCCTCTGATATGAAGAAGAACGGTGCCTTTATACCAGGTATCCGACAAGGAAAACCGACTCAGGATTATCTTGAGCAAACGATGAATCGTATTACATTACTAGGTGCCGTTTTCCTTGCACTCATCGCAATATTGCCGACGATGGTAAATCGAGTATTAGGAGTTCCGCAAACGATAAGTTATTTCTTTGGTGGAACAGCACTCTTGATTTTAGTTGGTGTGGTTTTGGATACAATGAAACAAGTAGAATCTCATCTTATCATGAAGAGATACGATGGTTTTATGACAAAAGGACGCATTAAAGGGCGTTAGGGATTTTGACACTATCCCTTAGAAACAATTTATGGGCTTTAGCCTGAATAGTGGCGTAAGTTTAATTAACTTTCGCAAAGAATAGAGTTGCAATTAAAACAGGTGCTCTATACAATTTACAATTCGATTTTGGAAAATTTTAGGAGAGTTCAATGCCTAGGGTAATAGGTATAGATATACCAGATAATAAAAGATTAGAGATCAGTTTAACATATCTCTATGGAATAGGTCGTCAGTTATCTAATGAGATTATTACGAAATTGGGATTAGATCCTGATATGCGTGCTCATAAACTTAGCCAAGATGACATAGCACGTATTAACGGGTTATTACAGTCTGAATATGTTGTAGAGGGTGACCTCCGCCGACAAGTTCAAAACAATATAAAGCGATTAATTAGCATCCACTGTTATCGTGGATTACGTCACCGTTTAGGATTACCAGTTCGCGGTCAAAGGACCAAGACAAATTCGAGAACACGTAAAGGTAGACGTAAAACTGTTGCTAATAAGAAAAAATAAGAGAGGAGTCTAAGCTTTGAGTAAGCAACCTGCTACTAAAAAAACTACGACAACATCGTCTGCACCAGCTGCTAAGGCTGTTAAGCCAAAGAAAAGATCCGCTAGTTCGGTTCCTTCTGGTGTCGCACATGTTAAAGCAACTTTCAATAACACGATTATTGCGATTACAGATCCAGCTGGAAGAGTGATAGCTTGGTCTTCTGCAGGAAAGGTAAACTTTTCTGGTTCGCGTAAGTCATCTGCTTTCGCTGCAACTGTTGCCGCTCAAGATGCTGCAAAAGTCGCTGCTTCTGTTGGTATGAAGGAAGTTGAAGTTAATTTAAAAGGACCTGGCGCTGGTCGTGAATCTGCGGTTCGTGGATTACAAAGTGCCGGTTTAACGATTACAGCAATACGTGATACAACGCCGGTTCCACACAACGGCTGCCGTCCACGTAAGCGTCGTCGCGTATAAAAAAACTTTATTTAGATTAAGTACAGGGCTATAGTCGATTACAACCGATCAGTTGGTAGTTTGAATATTTTCCAGTTATCAGCTCCTGAGTTTACACTGATATTGACTTATTGCTGATTTAAACTAAACCTGTGCTTTTGGCTTATTAATTTTATTATTAGGAGACACTTCATGTCAGTAAAATATGGCAAATTTGAAATGCCTCAAAGAATTGTAGCTGAGCAAGAATCTGCAGAATCGAATTTTGCCCGTTATATCGCTGAGCCATTCGAAAGAGGGTTTGGACATACGATTGGTAATTCTTTAAGACGTATGATGCTCTCTTCACTTGAAGCACCGGCCATCATTTCCCTTCGTTTAGAAGGCGTTCCCCATGAATACATGGCGATCGAAGGAATTGCGGAAGATATGACAAATATCATCCTGAATTTTAAAGGAGCACTTTTACGTAAGCTTCCTACTGATGAAGCTCCTAATTCTCGAGATACACGTATTATCACGAATGTGATCGAAGTCACACAAGACGATTTAGATCGTAATAAAGGCCAGTACAATGTTACTTTGGGTGATGTTGTCAAAGAAGGCAATTATGACGTGGTGAATCCAGAATTGCATCTCTTCACGGTTACAAAACCATTGAGTAAACAAATTGACCTAAGGATTTCTTTTGGTAGAGGATATGTTCCTTCTGAAAGACATAGCGTGCGCGATAAGTCTTCAGATGAGATATTATTAGATGCTGCGTTTTCTCCTGTTAGACTAGTTAATTACTATATCGAAAATACACGTGTTGGACAAGATACAGATTACGACCGTTTGATATTAGAAGTTACAACTGATGGTCGTTTGACTCCATCTGAGGCATTAAACTTTGCTGTTCAAATTGGTCTCAGACACTTTGAAGTCTTTAATGAATATAATAAATATACATTAAGCTTCGATGAAAATGACCGTGAAGGTGATTCTGATCAAGATGAACTCATGGATAAGTTGACTCTTGGTATCGATGAAATAGAACTTTCTGTACGATCGGCCAACTGCTTAACAGGTGCTAACATTGAAACTCTTGGAGAACTTGTTTGCATTCCAGAAAGAAAAATGTTAGAATTTAGAAACTTTGGTAAGAAATCCCTTAATGAAATTAAAGCAAAACTCCATGAAATGGGATTACATCTCGGAATGGACTTAAATCGATTCGGCATCACTCCTGATAATGTGAAAGATAAGATTAAAGTTGGCCGAGAAGAAAAGAAGAAGAAAAAAGAACAAAAATCAGAAGATCATCCCAAATAATAGATAGGTTGAAGATATGAGACACCTTAATCAAACATGCAAACTTAATAGAACGACATCTCACCGTCGTTGCATGTTCGCAAACATGTTAAAATCCCTTATTGTTAATGGGAGTATAAAGACTACTGTTCCAAAAGCTAAGGCTTTACGTCGATATGCGGATCAAATGGTTACATTAGCGAAGAAAAATACTTTAGCATCACGTAGACAAGCTATTGGTGAGCTCATGATTAGATATAATTCATTGACTCCTAAAGAGCAAAGAGCCGCTAAAGATGGCGATACAAGTGCTTATAACGATGACCGTTTTGTTATCGATAAGTTATTTGAATTAGGTACGCGTTTTGCTCAAAGAGCGGGTGGATATACTCGTATCGTTAAGCAAGGATATCGTGTTGGTGATAACGCTCAGACATGTGTTATCGAGTACCTAGAAGCTTAGACTACCTTCTTTTCCGAAACGGAAATAGTAAATAGGTTACAAAAAGCCCATTGTTTTTTCACGAAAGTTGAAAAAGTAATGGGCTTTTTTTTGTCATAACAATACAAAATTGATTTCTTTTAAAACTTCAAGAGTGAATTTGTATAACATGTTATCGATCACACCCTCTTTGTGTTCTTCATGCCTAAGTGTCTTTGTGTTGCATTTTTATAACCTCGTTTGACTAAGTTGCGTGTGAATTAACCACAAAGATACAAAGACACGAAGAAGAGTCCGATGGAAACACTTATTAAGGAAATTTCAATTATGCTCGCTTGAACGGTGAAATAAAATTTACCGGTGAAAAATATACGTGTAAATATAAATACGAAGATGGACATCTAAAGAAAATTTAGATTTATACAAATATGAGAATGGAAAGAAAAATATTAATCTACTAACGAAAATATAGGAAAATTTAATGAATCCAATTAATCACATCAAAAATCAAAATTCGTCAATTTTTAACCAATGGGCTTCACTCACAATAAGTGATAAGTTAATCGTGGCTATTGCTTTAGTTGTTTTTGGACTATTTTCCTATATTATAGGTACTTTGAAACTTCGAAAAGAAACAAAAATTGAAAAATCAAGTCCAGACGAGCTTTCGAATCAAAAAATTCAAGATATCGCCAAACCTATTCAAACAGAAAATGGTGAAAATAAACAGAAAGATTCAACTTCAAAAGTTGATGAAAGTAAAATAAACACATCTACTGAGAAAACAAAAAGTCAACTAACACACACAGGTGAGCAGCCTCTTTTGATTGAAGGCGGATCCTATATTGGAGAACTTCTCGATGGAAAACCTCATGGTAAAGGTAGCGTTAAGTTTGAAAATGGGACATATACCGGTGAATTCGCTAATGGAGAATTTTGTGGAGAAGGCGAGTACATTATAAATGATATTCACTATAAAGGAACATTTAAAGTAGGAAATCATTTTTTAGGAGTTGCGGAATATAAAGACGGGAAAAAAATTGAAGGCGAGTTTTTTGATGGGGATGCTAACGGATATTGTGTTGTAAAAAATAAAAATGGATCCACATTTGAAGGCATATTTAAGGCAGGCAACAGAAATGGAAAGGGAACGTATACATCGAGCACAATTACCTATGAAGGTTATTATTTAAATGACAAACAACATGGCGAGGCTATTTTAACACATGTTAATAACTTTGTTTATAAAGGGATGTTTATTGAAGATCAAATGACTGGAAAAGGAATCAAAACATATACAATTGGAAGAGTTGAAGAGGGATGTTTTCTAGATGGATATTTGATCGGAGAAGGAAATATTCAGTACGAATGGAATGAAAATACCTATAAAGGTGGTTTTCTTAATGGCGTCCCTCATGGCAAAGGTGTGTATCACTACACAACTGGCAAATGGAAAAAATATGATGGGGAATGGCTTCATGCAATGAAGCATGGGGTTGGTACCTTATACACTGATGAGGGCACATATGAAGGGGAATTTCATAAAGATAAAATGCATAATCAGATTAAGTTTACCGATCTTAATGGTAATGTGATTAATCAGATTTATAATAAAGGGGTACTGCAAAAATAGGTCAATACCACGTGTCGGCCCAAATTCTAAATGTAAACCGCTCGTGGTATATCCAATTGGCTCTAAGTTTTGGCTGTATGTACCATGAAAGAGGAGAAAATATGGTTCATCACACAAAATGAGTGTGTGACAAACCAATGATAGTTGTAAATACTTAAATAATTACGGATTCACCTCCGCACTACGATGAGAAATCATTCTATGCAATTTTATTGAATGAATTAGCTTAATTAAAGCATTTGCAACGATAATTCATCTTGCCAACCACTCATTTGTGTGATGAACCAAAAATATTAATCTATTTCAGGCGAAGCTAAGGCCTCTGCAAGATGTGCATCTTGAATACTTTCATATCTCTCTAAGTAAAAGTTGTTTGTAAGAAGTAAAGGATTATAGTTGGTTTGTATCAAAATAAGATCTTTTATTAATTTTAAATAGCTTTTTTTGTTTAGTTATTGCGGTTTATTAATAATAATTATATCATAACTTAATATATATTTTCAATGATAAAAAGAATAACGATTTTCTCTTTACAATTCCAAAGTAAATAGTCTATTTTGATGAATGTTTTCTTGTTAACAATCTGGAGATTGGTATGGCTGTGAATGTGGCGATTAATGGATTTGGACGGATCGGGCGTTTAGTCCTTAGGCTTGCACTTGAAAGAAATGATATCAATATCGTTGCTATAAACGATCTTGTTCCTGCTGATAATTTAGCCTATTTGCTCAAGTATGATTCTACGCATGGTCGATTTAAAGGTGATGTGAAGGTTGAAGAAGATTCCCTGATTGTAAATGGCAATAAAATTCATGTTTTTTCAGAGAAAGATCCTGAGAAACTTCCTTGGAAGAAGTTGGGGGTTGAATATGTTGTAGAATCGACAGGACATTTTACTACCGAAGAAGGTGCCTCGAAGCATCTGACGGCTGGTGCAAAAAGAGTGATTATTACAGCTCCGCCAAAAGGCGATATACCCATTTTTGTTATGGGTGTAAATCATAATCAATATAATCCAGAAAAAGATAAAATCGTCTCTAATGCCTCTTGTACTACAAATTGTTTAGCGCCTATTACGAAAGTATTATTAGATAATTTTGGGATCGAAGAAGGATTAATGACAACGATCCATGCTGTGACAGCTTCACAGCCAACCGTAGATGGCCCATCAAAAAAGGATTGGCGTGGTGGTAGAAGCGCGGGTCAAAATATTATTCCTGCATCGACAGGAGCAGCAAAAGCTGTTGCTCTGTGCATTCCAGAAGTTAAAGGCAAGCTGACAGGAATGGCCTTTCGAGTACCTACAGCAGATGTTTCGGTTGTTGATTTAACAATAAGACTTAGTCAGCCCACAACTTATGAAGAAATTTGTCTTGCTATGAAAAAAGCATCTGAAGGTCCTATGAAAGGAATATTATGTTATTGTGATGAACAAGTTGTTTCATCTGATTTTGTTGGTAGTAGATATTCTGCTATTTTTGATAAGGATGCAGGCATTGCATTAAATGAATCATTTTATAAAGTGATTGCATGGTATGACAATGAAATGGGATATTCGGCTCGTGTCATTGATTTAATCGAATATATGGTTTTAAAGGAAAAACGCTAAATCTACAACTTAGACTATTCCTAAATATTTCAATTTTAAAATAATTGTTGTTTTTTTATTTTAATCTCTTAATTACCTGATCATTGTGATTTTTTCGAAAAAAATCGATAAAGTGCACAAATTTATGAAAGGGTATTTGCCATCAAATGTCAATACGAGTAAAATGAATATGAGTTTTGACGCATCTTTTAACCTGAGTTAAAATAAGAAAAGAGTTTTGTTTGATGCCTATGCAAGCCTCTATTGAATAGAGGTAGAAATAAACCGTACTTTTTGCTTTGAAAAAGGCAATTCTTTTCTTAAGCCTAGAAACGGCAGTTCGAGATGATAAAGTGATACAAGATTTTGAGCTAGAATCTCTTTCAAGAAGAGGCGAACATTCCCAAAAGGTGAAGGCGCTCTTCTTGAAGGGGATTCTAGCTCAAAAGATTGTGTCAATTTATCTTCTCCAACTGCCGTTTCTAGGCTAAAGGTGCATCCTGCTAACAATGTGTTGTTAGCAGCTGATATGAGTTGTCAAAGGATAATGCTTACATATGCAACTTATTGTTTTAAGTAATTTTTGTACTGAATAAATTCAATTGAAATTGTGCAACCGGATCGATAGAAGCTGGATATTCAGTGTTTTAAAATAAGAAGAAAATGTGAAAGCACCTCTTTTTACTCAATCATTTATAAACTCCCGAATTAATTGAAGGTAGTATATCAAAGCTATCTCTGAATTTTGTAAAAGTTTTTTTATTTCCTTGAATTGTGTTTGATGAAATTTATTTTTGAGAACATCACTTCAATTCAGAAAGAAATGTTATAGAAAAAGACTTGGGAATTTTTATAAATAAACGAAGTAAATCGACAAACGACAACTCCTATGGATATCTCTAAACACTTAACAATGGATTAGAACCGTGGATTTTACTAGAGAACCAATTATTGAGACCATTATTACACCAAAAGATGGATGTAAATTAGTTGTAAGAAGCAGTAAAGGCGTAAGTCAAGAAGAGTATTTTGTAGATGCAGTCGAAATCGTATCGTTTGCTCACTCATTCTTTTTTCGCTCCTTAGAAAGACCTAAATCATTTTTAGTACCTGTAACAGATTATGAGGTTGTTGAAGTAAGAGAAGCTCGTATGGTTCTCAAAAACGTCAGTTCCGATCGCTCAATCAAGATTGGCGGAGGTCGTGAAAGTGGCCGCGAAGCGCCAAAAGAAAGTGGTCGTGAAGGTGGCGGACGCCAACATCGTGAAGTTGAAAAAGTTGAAGCTCCAGTTTCTTCCCCTGAAGAAGTTGTTGTTGCATCAGAGAATGGTGAACAGCCGGCAGGTGGTGAAGCTCGTCCAGATCCGCGTTTGGATAAGAAAAGAGATCGTCGTCGTCATTATCGTAAACGCCGTAATGGCAAAGATGAAGGCGATAAGGAAGAAGGGAGTCAGGAACTCATTGTTCCTCAGCTTGAGGAAGGTGGGAGAGTTGATATACCCGTGCCTGAGATGGGTTCAGAAAAAGCTGAAATTGGGGTTCCTCCATTATCTTCTGCAGTTATTTCATCGTTATTACAACCACCTCCGACGCTTATTTCTGAAACGATAAGTCGTTATCGTGAAAATGCATTATTTAAAAGTGCCTTCTTTCTAACTGAAGAGGAACAATACAAGCCCCATGACAAAGCTCAAGATTTATTGAACGAAGATGATGATGAATTGAAATCTCCTGCTCATCCACAAGAATGTGCTTCGATTGATGTAGCGAAGGAAGAATCATCACAGGCACGTTCAGATGAAGAAGTCAAAGTTGTTGAGAATATTCCTGAAAACATCACTTCGGATAAAATCCCTACGGAGCAACCGGAACCTGTAAAAAAGAGAGAATCAAGAAAAAAGCAAGAAGGGATCTCAGAGATAAAAGAAGAGGTCGCTTTACCACTTTTTGCGGATGATGGATTTAATGGAACTAAAATAGAAGAGTCGCCATTTCTTGTAGAAGGTTCTATTGCAGAATTGAAAGATACCGAAGAAAAAACACACACTTTGCCTGAATCTCCAATAGAATAATTCATTTTTTTATGACGCCCATGAAATCATGGGTGTCATGAAAAATTGCTTGACTGATTATAGTGTAAAAATGTAGAGTTTTGATTCATTCCATTTGCTCGGGTGGTGAAATGGTAGACACAAGAGACTTAAAATCTCTTGGGAGCAATCCCGTGCCGGTTCGAGTCCGGCCTCGAGCATTCATTCTTATTAACTACTGTAGTTCTATTCTTATATATTAACAGGTTGATGGGGATCCTGCCTGTGCCTGGTATAGCTTAATCTATTTCATAGATGTCTTTGCGGTGGTCAATATCAACAATGATCACTATTACTTTATCTTCATCTATCTTATAAATTACTCGATATTCACCAACTCTCAAACTTCTATATCCCTTCAAACTATATCTTAAAGGTTTTCCAAAATTGACTGGATCAATGGTTAGTTTTTTCTGAATAGCTTTTTTGATAATTTCGCGAATTGAAGAAGGGATTCTTTCGAAATCTTTATTTTTAGATGCCAAATCATAGAAAATTCTGTATTTCACTTTGGAAGGTCCCAATATTCTTCATGGGAAATCAAAGGATTGTTTTCTTTTTCTCTTTCTTCTATTTTTTTAATTAGAGCCATATCTTCATAATCTTCAAGCCACTCATGAACCATTTTCTTTATCATAGAAGACTTGCTTAATTTCTGCTTGTTTGAAAGAATTTGAATAATTTCTAGATCTTCAGCATCTAAAGATACATTTATCCTATGTGTTTTTGTCATAAATTAACCCCTTTTTATTTGAATTGTATCACATGTGGCACAGAATGTCAATTATCAAAGGACTAAAATTATCAACTCATACCTATAATGGTTTTGCTTCTTTGGTTTATCAAATATACATTATTTGAATACTCTGAATGTGAGCCAATACGTTCAAATAATATTGTTTTGTTTTCTTTATTGATGCGATAAATAAGTACCCAGTCATTTTGCATATGACAATCACGACATCCAACCCATTTGCCTTTTAAATGATGATCTTTATATTTTACATCAAGGGAGATCTCTTTGATGAGCAGATTCATAACATATAACAACTCATCAAAATCCCGGTCTTGTTTTTTTGCTTTTTTATGGTCTTTTTCGAATTGTTTAGTTTTAGATGGTTGGAGCACTATCCCCCATAGACTTAAAAAAATCGTCTATGGAATCAAAAGAAATTATATTTTCACCGCGTTCTGAGGCATCTAAAGTAGCCGCTGTTTCATCATTGGGAATGTGTGCTCGATTACATTTATTAACATGTTCACGCACACAACTCATAACAAATTCATTAATAGTTTTGTCCTCGTATAAAGCAAACATCTTTATGTATTTACGCTCTTCGGTAGAACAATCAATAGCCAAGCGAACCTTTTTAGGTAAGGCGGTGGCCATTTTTTTTGCGTGATGTTGAATAGTTTTTTTCTTAGTAGTCATAGTATCCTTCTTGTACATAATTTCATTTTATCCCAAATGTACATTATTTAGAGAGTCCTCATAAATTGAAAAAAAATTAACCGAATCTTAATAAAACATTCATTAGATATAAATACTTACGTGTTGAAATAAATGAAATTATACATAAAAAAATGCACTAAAATTACAACGTAAATGGGTTAAAAATGCATCCTAATTATATTTCGAATGATTGTTTTGAACGCCCATACTTCTCAATCTTATTTATTGAACCCTATAAGCAGGGTGCAAATAATATAATTAATGCTTTTGCAACGGAGGTTATTCTTAATAATCCTAATGGAAAGCCCGCCCACACATTTTATCCATCACTTTTTGATAGGGTAAAATATTTTACTGTAGGATTCATTCTCGTTATACCGGGAATCAACACTTTAGCAATGCTGGTTTTTGATGATTTAAGGTGTAAAAACCATACAACACATTCCGCTATTCCCAAAGTTGAAAAAAATGAAACTAAAGGGAATGAGAATGAAAAAAATGAAGTTGAACTTGAAAATACAACTCCGCCCTTAAATATGCACAATGCATCGACTGTCAAAAATTTAGACCATACAAAATTAGACTATACAAAATTAGACCAAACACAATTTGACGCATCACTAATTTGTGAAGAAAATGGTGTAGAATCATATTTCAATAGATTAGTTGTAAAAAATAATCATCAACAAAAGATGAAGATGCTCTCTGTTCTAAAGCAAAGTAATGATGACACAGAATCGAGCGATCAAAATTGTGGTTATCATGCATTGAAGAATGCATTAGTAGCCCTACATGGGGTTGAAAATCCATTGATGCTTGACGTAAATTTTAAAGATCAAACTTTATTTCTGGATTTTTTTCTACAATACTGCGCTCCTCATATCTACAAGAAAAAGGCTAAAGATCATGATGCAACGACTCCCATGATCCGCGCTATAATTGAAGAGTTCATCAATGATAAGAATCCACCCGAGAAGCTTGTAGAACTTCATAAAACGCTTAAAACTTCTTCTGCCTCATCTTTAGGTGTTTTTAACATGGAAATAGATAATACAGGAATGCCCTGTTTTGGCCTAATGGACGATTTTGGGCTTGAGGATGGAAGAAAATTTTATGAATTCGCTAAAACTCCAGGACCTTCATTAATGTCAACGGTGTTTGGAAATGTAAATACTGCCCATTGGTATACTGTCATCATGCTTAAAGATGAAAAAAACAATTATCATATTTATTGTTGCGATTCTGGTGATTATGTCGATCAGGATATTCAACTAATAAATAAGATGGAGATTTTGTTAAAGGAACAGTTGAGCAATCCAGATTTATTTATGTTGAAAGCTTTTGAGGATCTAGGTGAATATATCTCTCGATGTGCTGGTTACCTAGATATCAAAGGCGAAATGCCATACGATAAGCATGCTATATGTCTAAATCCGCTTCCACGGGATGAATTTGCAACTCCTGGAGTTACGGATGGGAGTGCGAGACAATACCTATTATTTAGATTATGCCAAGGTTTTGAGATTATTAAGCGCTGTAAATGGCTTCAAAGTAAAGATTACAAAATCACAAGACATATTTCTAATTTCAAGAAAATGATACAATATTGCTTAAAGCATATTGAGAAAGATGATCCTTTTCGTGAAAGGTTAGAAATGTATTTGGGTGAGATAAAAAATAGTGCTACTGTGTTAGAGCCTGAAGGATTGACGACTTAGAATTAGATTAAATTATTGAAGGCGAACCCCTTTGGAGTGCGTGTCGCAAGGAGGCTAAGAAAAAAATGATTTAAATCTAGAATTCACTTCGTTAGCTCGGTAGAGCGTCTGTTCAAAGCCCAATGCTGTCAAAATAAGGGGATTGGCGAATAGCCTTTTTCTTTTCCCACTCTTTTACCCACATTCACTTAAGAAAAGTTCCTTGCGTTAGGCCTGAAGGGCCGGCA
>JACDES010000033.1 GCA_013816265.1 Parachlamydiaceae bacterium
CCTGTAGGGACGGCACAATGATTCGTCCATGATTGTGCCGTCCCTACAGGACTCAATTATTATTTTATTTATCCCCAGGCCTCCGCTTCGCTGCGACCTGGGCTATATCATACCGGCCCTTCAGGCCTAACACAGGAAATCTTCCTTATAATAAATGCTGTAATAGAATTGGAAAACCATAATATTAAAAGAAATTAAGCGATTATGAAATTTTTTCTTATTGATAGCATGAGATTTGAATAGAGGCTGTCAGAGCTAATAAAAAGTCCCCGAGGCATTGATTTAACCTAATTTAACGCGAACAATTTCCGGTATCTCTTGAGGGCGTTTCGTAGATTTATTGCAAAAAACATGTGTGGTTTTTGTCACGCAACATTCATGTTCGTCTTGATAAAATTGATGAGTGAGTGTGAAAGATGTTGTTCCAATTTTGGATACTTGTAACTTGATGATACAAGATTTACCAGCCATTAAGGGTCTGAGATAGTCTGATTCTGCATGTTTAATTGGAACAATCCAATCGCTATTTTTAAACCAGGTGTCCCAAGATAATTTTAAATGTTCGCTAATAAATCTTTCGTATGCCTGATGAGCTAATGAGAATGTATTTCCAAAGAATAATACGCCTGCGGGGTCAGATAGGTGAAAAGGAATAAAAAATTCATAGGAATATATCATTAGGATCCTTTAGGTTTATTACCTATAATGATCGTTGCAATGCCGCCCAAAAGGGGAATGGATCTCGTTTCGATGAATTGACTTCTATGCATGATTTTTTCTAATTCTGCAGGAGCTATAAAGGTCTGAATACTATTTTGTAAATAAGAGTAGGCATCTTGATTAGATGTAAGCCATCTTCCTAAAACTGGTAAAACAGAACGTAAATAAAAGCGATGTCCCATTTTTAATAAATTATTTTTAGGCTGTGTAAGTTCTAAGATTCCAAAACAACCACCAGGTTTAAGAACACGATAAACTTCACGGATGCATTTTGATGGATCTTTAACGTTGCGTATACCATATGCCATTGTTGCACAATCCATGGATTCATTAGAAAATGGAAGTTCTTGTACATCAGCCTGAACGTACTGAATTTGATGATTCGATATTCCATTCTTACTCATTTTATCTTTTGCACATGTGAGCATATTCGAACAAAAGTCAACAAGATAGGCTTGACAGCTATTTGGAGCTTTTTGCAAATAATTCAAGGCTATGTCACCGGTACCGCAGCAAAGATCAAGGAAGTTATGTGGATTTTGTTTTGAGAGAACTTGTTGAACTAATTGACGATTCCATCGTTTATGCATTTGAAAGGAGAGAACAGCATTTGTTTTGTCATATTGATTCGCAATACTGTTAAACATATTTTGAATAGAGGCTGGGTCATTTTTATTGTATGTAGCCATGTAAGTAGTGATTCCCTTAATCCTTGTCTTTTTTATCGTGTTTCATTTCTTTTGGATGTTCACATAAATCGCAACTAGTTGTTGTTTCACAGCTATCATCTCTTTTTTTTGTAGGGTCACGTCCGCAGGCGCCACGTTCAATTTTTGTTTTACCAGTGATTAACCAGCCTATGGCCATACAAGCAATGGCAATAACGATGACGACAAAGGCAATCATTAAAGTCAGAAATAAGTTTGACACTATTTTCTCCTGTTAAAAATAAGTCAAAGTTATATCAGACTAGAGGAAAAGTTAGCAATGATAAAGCTAAGTTACAAATGCATAAGCATGATCTGTTAAATTTTTATAAGAAGGATTTTTCTTTATTAGGTTCGAGAAAATTTTTGATTGTTCATCAAGATTGCTTCTAGCTATCTCCATGATTTGCAATAGTTCAGGGTTATTGACATTACCTGCATTATTTATTTGTTCGATACCAATTCTTAAACATGATTTCAAAACGAGTTGATTTTTACACCATTCATTTATTTGCCTTAAGTGTATTTTATGTTTTTCTTTCCAAATTGCTAATGAGTCTTCTTCAGCTTTCTTCTTTTTATTAGAGAAATAAGATAATGTAGAGCAGTCAATTAGAAGTATAGCTATAACTAAAACTCCAATATTCATGAAGGAATTATGGCTAATTAGAGAATGTTTTTTTGATCCAATAATATATTCTGATTCCGTTGCCATTACATAAGATAGAACGGTCAAAAAGATTGTATTGATTATTCGACTTACCGAGCGAAGCATTGAGATTTGCGGCAACCAATATAGCTTTTCTTGTTCCACGGTTATATTTTGTAAATCACTTGTGAAATATTCAACAGATTTCCCATTAATATTTCCTAACTTAAAATTGGCTAACTTTACAAACGGATTCGCACGCAATTCTATTGGATTTTGACTGAAAATTGGGTCATCTTCTAATTTGAGAATTTGATAGTCAGCTTCAGTTAACATCATAATAACCTTATATTGGTAAAAGTATTGGAATATTTTTTGGATTCATCATTCTTTTTGTTTGATAGATGAGGGCATCTTGTTCTTTGAATTTAGCTTCTATTTGTTCAATTTTTGCTAAACAGGCAGATATATTTGTTTGATCTTCTTCGGGTACTTGTTGTAGTAGATTTAAATATGTTTTGACTGCAATTAGATCTTTTTTCGACTTTGGATATTTGACTTTCCAATCATTGAGAAGGGCAGCCTCTTTAGGGTATAATGAAAGCCATTCTTTTTCAATATTTTTCCAAGCTCGGTCTTCAAGGAGGGGGATAATTTTCACAATAATTATTGAGATTATCCAACAAGTGATATAACCCATACTGTTAAATAGATTTTTATTGAGCCAATTGGCATGGATAGTAATGTAATCAAGAATTTTTTTATTTAAAATGGAACTTTCCCTTAGAACGATCAGCAGAGGGATGGCGACTAAATAAACTTTTTGAATTATTTTTATATCCCGTAAAAATTTCAAAAATTTAGGGGAGTCGAGGTGTTGAAATTTAATATAGTTAATTTCTTTTGCAAGAAAGTCAATTTTTCTACCATTAATATTGTACAAATCAAATTGAGCGGCCCTGAAAAATTCGGTCTCTTCAATGAGTGGGGGATATTTTATTAAGGGATTAATAGAATCAATGTTTAAAAGGGAATTCATTTTCTTACTCGCAGGCCTTACTTTGGCTGTTAAGATGCATTAGAGCTTCTGATGTAAGGAATAGGCATTTAAGTATTTTTTCATTCTCTTCGGCTGTATTTTTCAATTCTAGTTGTTTTATACATCGAATTTTCAAGAATTGTAACTGTATGGAAACTTCTGGACCTCGATTATCCCAACTATTAAATAGATCCAATTTATTTAGATGAGATTTAATCCAACTCTTTAGCGCTTTAACCTCAGCAATTCGTTCTTTTGCTTTACACATTTTTTCGAGTATATACCACGAAATAAGAGTATAACGGATGGCTGAAGGAATTGTTTTAACTCCTTTTTGGGTAAGGACCTCAAAGGAGGGAGTTCTGATATAGCGGAAAAATGTATCGGTTAATAAGATGGTAAGAAAAAAAGCGAGGGTTAGTTTGTTTATAAATAAGGCAGCACGAAATAGGGGTAAATAATATTTCGATTCATTTTTTTTTATCAATAATTTTTTATACCTTACCATTTCTAAGACGCTTGCACCATTTATATTTTCCAAATTAAAGCTTGCTGTCTTATAAAATTGAGCATTTAACATAAGGTCTGGATTTGCCATGTAAGCTTTATAATCCACTTCGATCATAGTCATTGAATCCATTTTTATTATTAGCTAGTTATTGAATATTTTTGAATTAATTATAATAAATTAAAGATGGTCTTTTGTAAAGTAATAAAGTGTTTTGTTAGCGAAGTTTGGGAGCTATTAAAAAGATAGTAATGATTTGTGCTGATGCCCAGTATGGTTTAAGTTAATGAGTTTAGAGTATTCAACACAAAGACACAAAGGCACGAAGAACACAAAGAAGGCGCGATTGGTGACATATTTTACATCTGCCTCACTTTAATATGTTGGTGAAGTAAATCTGTGTCCAATCGCGCCTTCTTTGTGTCTTCGTGCCTTTGTGTCTTTGTGTTGAATTATTCTAAATTCATTTCAGCCAATCTTCATGCTTTCGAAGAGGCGAATAAAATTCAATAATGCAGTATTTCTATTCATCGAAATCGTCGAAATCTTCTTCTTCCTCTTCTTCCTCTTCTTCTTCAAACTCATCTTCTATTATCTTTTTAGGTGGAAGCGGCTTAACTGGAGCAGTAGGCTTTTTAACAATAGTTTTTGGAATAGCGGATGCTGGTATGAAGTCAACCCAAATTGGAGAACTCCAAGCCATATGGCCATCTTCTTGTGTGACTCGAATATAGTAATACACAAAAGGAGGTTTCTTGTCTTTTGCATCGATACAAACTTTGTCAAGTGGGGTTAAGTCATCATAAGTAAAATTCATGCTGTAATCATCTGGTTCAAAAGTTTTTATAACTTTTCCATTACGTATGATTTCTACTTTTTTCAGCTTTGTTGTTCCCGCTGCGTAACCTGCAATATGACGATTCACAGCTAGACCTTGCTTCTCAGCTGTGCTAGTCTGCTTGCCCATGGGCAATCCCGCTAAATTGAGGCCTAAAATAATACGTTCGCCTGTTGTTGCATAGCATGAGCGTTCGTATATTGCTTCCGCCAATGCTTCACGAGAATGTGTTGGGGCAATGATAGCGGTAAGACCAGCAGAATATTGCTCTTGATCGCTGTCAAAGAGATCTGAATAAGTACCCCGATCGTCGAATCCACCGGCAACGAAGCCAAAACGGAGGTTTTTTTGTAGGGCATTCTGAATGGCACCATCGATAGTTTCTTGGTAACCATTTCCATCTTTATTTGCGATTGGACGAGTATTATCTTCTTTTTTTGTTGTTTCAGAGGAACCCCAGGCATTATATATTTCAACAACCCGTTCAAAATCTGGATCAAAATTATCGAAATTAAACTCCACACCCTTTGCCATTGTAAAGCTTGGGATGGAAATTATCTCTTTGGGCGAGAAACTCTTATAAATCTTTTTTAAGCTGTTATACTTAATATCTTTTTGGCGGAGAATAGGTTTTGCATCTTTTGTATAAATGATGTGACGTAAACCTTCTGATTTCGCCTCTCCAGCCCATTGAAAACCAAGGAAATTTGTAAATCGGTCATCTTCATCAAATTCAGCCACATTCTGAGAAATAACCTTCCAAATCTCATTAGATGTTTCCTCTTGGCTTTCAAACGGTGATGTTCCATAGAAATTAAAAGCGCGATCATCACGGAAATGGCGAAGACAGCTTTCAATATTATCTGTTGCATCATAACGTTCTGATTCACCATGCAACAGTCCCCAGAATAGGTGAGGGTTGCCTTCGTTAAAGCATTTTATTGGCGCTGAACGGAAAATTTGTTTTGTGCCTGTATTGAGCAATTGAATTGTATAAATTCCTTCCTCATTAAAATATAAATTTGGAAGAGCGATGAAACCTGTTTCTGGAACAAATAATTTCCACTTGAGATTTTCGCGCAAATGTTCGTGTGATAATTCTATTAGGGTGTCTTCTGGGGCATTGTTCGTTAAATTTCCATATTGATCTTCGAAACGAACGACGACATCGAATCTCTTATTTTTTGCAACAAAAGAAGGCGTTAGGATTCTGATGTTAAATAACTCCGCACCGCGGATATCCATCGAAAATACTTCTGGATCACCATAACGACCTTTTCCACTAGTGTCAATATAGAGGAAAAATGGACGTCTTCTTTGAGATACAGTTTGAGCTCGTACAAGACCCGGGTATACTTGGTTAACAGCCCCTTCTTTAGTTCCTAGAGATATTGTAAAAGGACTTCCAGCTTCTAATGCAATGGGTAGAACAAACTCATAAAGGGGGCCGAAGTTATCAGGAGAATCAACTTCTGTAGCTTGAAGATACTTGTTTTTTCCCATATTAGCATAAATAATCCCGTCATTTTTTTTGACATTTATTGAGGGAATTTGCCAATCGATATCTCGACCTTTACTTTGAAGATCGAACTTAAGTTTAGTCCCTTTAGGTAGATTTGTAGAAGGAGTATAAATAAAATTCCAGACATTCAATTCACCAGCAACTGCATTGGCAGGCTCGCAATAACAGATAGATCTACGCATGAGACAAAACTCCAATTAAATAATCTGAAATACCAGATATTTTGGCAAATTAATGATTGTTTTTCAAGGGAAAAGGGGCCAAATGGCCCCTTTTTTATACGGCATATTCAATGACTCGTTTTTCACGAATGACAGTGACTTTGATTTTACCTGGATAGCTTAATTCTTGCTCGATTCTCTTTGTGATATCTCTAGCTAAGTTAATAATTCCAGCATCATCAATGAGTTCCGGCACTACTGCAATTCGAACTTCTCGACCTGCTTGCATTGCATAAGCTTTTTCCACACCTGGAAATTCATATGCGATGTCTTCAAGTCTTTTCAATCGTTTGATATATTCTTCAACCGCTTCGATACGAGCACCTTCACGCGAGGCTGAAATAGCATCTGCTGGGCTGCATAAATCCGCTTCTATTGTTAAAGGAGGCATCTCGTTATGATGGCATCCGATACCATTAGCAACTTCTTTACTTTCTCCGTATTTCAATGCCAAATCATGACCAATGATAGCATGCGACCCTTCAATTTCATGTGTGACCGCTTTTCCCATATCATGTAAGAGTCCAATCCGTTTAGCAAGACGAATATCTAGACCTAATTCTGCGGCCATTAGACCCATTAAATTCGAGACCTCTAATGAATGATCTAGGACATTTTGACCATAGCTATAGCGGAATTTTAATTTGCCTAGGAGAACGATTATTTCTGGATGTAAATTCATCGCTCCTGCTCTGAAGGCAGCATCTTCTCCAAATTGCTTAATTTGCTTATGCATATTAATGGTGGCTTTTTCGACGACTTCTTCAATACGTGTCGGGTGAATGCGACCATCTTGTACAAGTTCTGTTAAAGCTATTTTTGCAATATGTTTTCGTATTGGATCGAATCCCGATAGAACAACAGCACCTGGGGTGTCGTCAATAATGAAATTGACTCCTGTGGCTTGTTCTAAAGTTCGAATATTGCGACCCTCTCTACCGATAATGCGCCCTTTCATCTCGTCATTGGGGAGTGAAACAGTGCATACTGTTGTTTCAGATGCACAAGGAACAGCAAGACGATTTATAGCCGTTGCTATAATTGTGGAGGCCTTCATTTCAGCTTCTTCTTCGGCTTCTTTTTTAACTCGGCGGATATGATTAGCAGCTTCGGCTTTTACTTCATTCATCAGGCGATTCATGAGCATTTCTTTGGCTTCCAAAGAACTTAATCCGGAAGCCTTTTCCAGTTCTAAAATCAGACGTGCATGAGTTTCTGAGGCATTTTTTTTCTCCTCATCGACTTGAGCCTTACGTCCAATTAAGACAGCTTCACGTTTTTCTATGTCCGACAGTTTTTTTTCAACAAGATTCATGCGGCTTTCAATTTTATCTTCGCGCTGCTTAATGCGTTCTTCTTCCCGTTGAATTTTTTTTCTTTCTTGCTGCCAGAGCTGTTCTAGATCGCGTTGTTGTTCAATTTGTTTTTGTTGAATTGTTAATTCTGCGGCTCTTTTTAATTCAGAACCATCGTGTTCAGCACGACTAATAATATCGGCTGATAGTTTCTTATAGCCACCTAGAGCAAAGTGATGATATAACCATAGAAAAATTGCTCCTAAGCCAGCTCCAAGTAAAAATATAAGTAAATTTAACGCTAATTGACTTTCATTCATTTTAAGATGTAATCCTTGTCCAAAACTATGATAATTTTATCAATACAAATTTTTTAACCTTGATACGTCGAAAAACTAAAACTATTTCGCGCATATGATATAATATCAGACGCTTACGAAATTAAGAGGACTATATTAAATTATTATAAGTCTAGGGATTCTTAGTGATCAAAATTTTGTACTTTCGTCACTATAGACTATTTTCGATTTCCAAATCCAGCATTGGAGTAGGGGAATGGAATAAAATACTCTGAAGGCCGAGATTTATGTAATTCAATGTAAATGGATTACGGTAAAAATTTTAATTGATAGATTTTGTTAGAAATTATTTTTTTTGCTTAAGGTGTGTCCAAAAAACTCTCAGTGTATTTGATCACACTCTTAATCTTCATTATTATCATTTTCGTCTTCAAATTTTTTTTTCGAAGTAACGAAAGGTTGAATACGAATTTTTTCGACTCGACGATTGTTTGACCGCAGAACTTCTAATTCATATTCTGGTTTCTTAATAATAAAGCCTTTTGGTGGAATCGTTCCTGTTTCATGGAAAATATATCCTCCAATCGTGTCGTAATCACCTTCTTGAGGGATATGGATGCCTAACTGTTCTTCGACATCAAGAATGTTCATGCGGGCATCAATGAGCCATCCACCATTAGGGATGGGGATAAAGAGTGCTTCTTCTTCGTCATATTCGTCAGCGATATCTCCAACGATCTCTTCAAGAATATCTTCGATTGTTACAATACCCTCAGTACCACCATATTCATCTACAACGATAGCTAAATGGACTTGTTGCTTACGAAACTCTTGTAACAGTTGAGATATTTTTTTAGTTTCGGGTGTGTATAAAACATTTTTTACAAGAATAGCTATAGGGGCCTTGAGGACATCATTTTGATTACCTTTAGTAACAAATTCCATGTATTTTGCTAAGATGTCTTTATACATGAGAACGCCCACGATATTATCTAAGGTGTTTTTGAAGACTGGGATTCGGCTATAACCTTCATTTATAATTAAATTGGCTGCGTCTTCAATAGAGGTATCGTGTGATAATCCAAAGACATCCACACGGGGAACCATGACTTCCCTAGCAATGCGGTCTTTGAATCCCATGACGGATTCTAGAAGTTTTTTATCATGGAAATCAAGATGTGCACTCACATTTGAATCTTGAATCATATCGATGATTTCTTGCTTAGCTTCTGCATGGGGTTCATTTAAGTGGTCGTAATAAAGAGTGTGAAAAAAGATACGCGAAGCTTTTAAGAATAGAAAGGTGATAGGAAATATTGCAAGCATGCATAAGGATGCGGGGATTGCACAAAGCCTAATTGCAAAATTCGGATAGCGGATACCAAAAATTCTAGGAAGGTAGTCTCCAATAATAAAGAAAAGTAAGAACATGCCAGCTAAATAGAGGATACCTGTGTATATTTGAGTAAAATAGGCAAATGAAGGGGACCCTTGAGAGGAATTTATTCCAATTTCAATGATATGCGTTTGAATTAAGATCAGTAATGAAATGATTGCGTAGCAAAAACGGATTGTATTTTGTGCAAAAGTACTTACAAAAAATATAGCTTCGAATTCATGATTTGGAAAAAATAAGAGGTGCAAAGGGCGATAAAAAAATAGATTGCCTATGGAGTTGAGCTGCTTCTTTAAATCCCGCTTTGGTAGACGTCTGAAGACGCTATTGAGAGCTGTCAAAGAAAAAAGTCCAAATAATAATATGATCAATATTGTGATTAATATACCGGACGACAAAATACTACTCCTGTTAGGTCAATTTGTTAAAAATTTTAACGAATAATCTGTTTTAGATGTATATTTAATTTTTTAATCTTTGCTATACATCTTTTTTCAGCTTCACGCATTGCTTTTCTATCATTCTCTTCAATATCATCATAGCCCATTAAATGTAAGAGTCCATGAATGATGTAGAGTTCGACTTCCTTAATTGGTTCTTTTCCATGGGATATCCCATAAGCAATAGCTGTTTCAGGGCAAACAAAAACATCACCTAAAATGCGGTAATCCAGTAATGGTTCATCATCCATTGGAAAAGAGATACAGTCTGTAGGGGAGGGATCATCGAAAAATTGTTCGTGCAACTCACAAATAGTAGCTGTGTCTACAAAGTAGATCGTTACTTCGTCACATTTTTGATTCTCTTCGCGAATGACTTCTGCAACGATACCTTGAACGGAATCGGGCATGAAACTCATTGCATTTTGTTCATCAATTACATTAATAATCACGTGATTCAAAAAAGTAAAATTATTTTTAACCTGAGTTTTAAACAAAGTTCAGGTTATCAACCTGAACTTTGTTTAAAACTCAGGTTAAAATGAAAAAATTCCTATTTCAATAATATTGAATTATTTGAAATAGGAATGAGAATTTTTTTGGAAGAGGAGTGTATAAATTAAGGAAGAACTGGAGTTTTTGGCAATCCAGTAACTCTTGAATTTTCCGTCTCTTTCCAGCGTCCGAGTTTCTTTAATACGTCAACTCGTTCAAAGCGCTTTAATACATTGCGTTTTGTTGTGGTTTTTCCTGCTTTACCAAAGCTTGGATGTCTCGACATGACTTACCTTTCTGATTTCCTAAGTTTGTAGTAAGATTACTCTTACACACTTATCTAATTTTTGGAATAAACATTTGTTTTGCTAAATCGCCTTCAATCGCGTTTGCATGATCTTTAAAACCATTAGGCAGATTATCCTTGAGGGCACCTGTCTTTGCTGTTGGCTTACGATGCTTACGCGGAAAACGACTACGTCTTTCTTCTTGTTTACTGATACGAACCATTTGCATTCTCCTTGATAGAAGGCGAAATTATATAAATTATCCCTATAAAATTGCAAGGATTTTTATTGGATGTTATTTTTTTGAGTTTTTTGATTGTTATATCTATGAGTTAAATTAGGTTATAAATGTGTAGCGACCCTTTGTTAGCTCGGAAAGAGGCTGTTCAACGCCCAATGCTGTAAAAATAAGAAAGAGGGGCTGTAGCAAAAATGGAAAGCGAAAGAAATGGGTTTAGAGTAATTCAACACAAAGACACAAAGACACGAAGACACAAAGAGGTGGGCGATTGGTGACATATATTGCTTAACTAACACGAGTGTTACTCCTGTTGTTAAAGCAAATGTTATCTATGCTCCAAACGAGCCTTCTTTGTGTTCTTCGTGCCTTTGTGTTGAATTATTCTAAACCCATCTCATTAGCTTTCCTTTTTTGCTATAGCCACTTTTTTATAAGGAGAATGGAAAAATGGAAAATCGCCATCTTCTATTTTTTGTTATTTTAAATTGTTAAATATGTAATTAACATAAAATAATGTATTATTTTATGTTTTATAGTTATTTTTGTTGAAAATAAAATAATAATTTGATATAATCTACCTTTAATTATAATTATAATACTGAAGGATGAAATATGCCAGCTCCAATGCGAGATAGTTTAACACGATTTGATCCCAACTCCTTTAATCAATTTGATGTACGAAAACAGCCTGGTATAAAAAAAGAACCTACGATCTCCTCCAAATCTATTTCAAAAGATACTTTAGAACTTAAAGGTGAAAAATTAAAAAAAGAAGCCTTAAATCGATTAAGGCATACATCTAAATATTCAATATTTCAGCCTGGATTTGTTCGAATTGGAAAATATTTGTTTTTGGGAGTTGCTCTTCCACCCTACCTTATTCTCTATGGTATTCCGAAATGGATCATGATCATAGCTCTACCCTCAATCTATTTATTTTGTTCTAAAGCTTTCGTAAAAGTAAAAGAGTCATTTGCAAAAAAAATAGAAAAAATCCTTCACAAGTTACAGACAATCGCTTTGAAGCTACAAAAACAAATCAGAAAATTAATACAACCCATCATTCAATTAAATCTGAACATTAAAAATGCTCTTAAAAAAATTAGTCAAAGTGTTGTTCTATGGTTTAACCGTGGGACACTAGCCCTTAAACGTATCGTAACGAAGAGAAAAGAAAACAAAAAATCTTCATCCTCAGCAAAATCTTCGTCATCAGCAAAATCTTCGACTTTAGCAAAATCTTCATCATCAGAAAAATTTTCTAAGACAAAGCAATTGCAAAAGCTATTGAAGAATTGTAAGGAGAGTATTTCAAAGAGAATGACATCAATAGCAAATTTTTGTGGGAATGGGATTCAATGGATCAAACAAAAAACACCTTTTCTTTCATTAAAAAGATTTAATTTAGGAACAAAAATCAATCGAATCAATACAGTTATTACGAAAAAACCCCTCTGGCAGGGAATCAAAAAAAGTAAAGCTCTAGCTGTTCAAGTCATTGACAGGGCTGTTCAGTTTATTCAACCTTACAAGCAAATCGTTTTTAGATTGGTCGATCAATTTACAGCCTATTGGGAAAGAAATATTGTTCCTCCTATTAATCAAGTTTTTGATGCTTTTAAAAGACAGGCTGTACGATTTGGTAATTTTTTTGAAGGACATCGGCATCGTTTTCAGGAGCGTGCTGAAAAAGGAAGAAAGCGTTTAAAGGCCTTGTCGAATAAACAATTTTTTTCAGATCCTTCTCATCCTTATTTAAATTGGATGCCAATATTTCTGCGTCGAATTGTTATTAAAATTTTGCAAAGCAAAACTGTGCAGGAAATAATTCGGCTAGTAATGAAAGCTGGTGTTGGCAGTGTGTATTATCCTTTGCGGGCGATTGAGTTAATGCTAAATTATATTCAATTGGGTTTTACAAAACTCTTTGCGGTCCTCCGTATATTAGGAAAGCATATAAAAAATGGGTTTCATTTTTTAATGAGCTTTCTAGCCAATGGCATAGGGCTGTTTGGTAGAGTTTGTAAAATGGGAATGTATCATACACTTGTCATTACAATAATGATGGGAATTCTAATGTTATGGGGCTTTCAATTAGTAGGGGAAGTGACAGCAAAGATGCTTTTTGAATCCGCCTCTTCACTTAAGCCAGTGAAGTAGCTTTTGGTAAGAGAAGTTTGCCATTCGAATCTTTCTTTAGAAAGATGTTTAATTCTACTATTTGCCCTTTAAATGTATCTAAAATACGTTTTGCTAAGTCTATAGAGGTTTTAATTTTAGCACATTCATCAGGAGAAACATTGACTAAAAAATTTTCGCAATCTTTAATGTTTTGAGCGACTTCTTTGCATTTTCTTCCACAAAGTTGCCTTTTATGCCATTCTCTTAATTCAAAAATAGCTTTATTGAATTTGGGGGCCTCTTGAAGCTTCTTTAAAGCTATTAATTCAGATTTACTTTTATTTTTTTTATATGCTTCATGAAATAATTTTAGGGGAACAAAGCTTATAGGAATAATGGTTTTTGAGGAGTCTGCAATGACTTTTGGAATGAATGAAGATATCCGTAAGTTAAAGTTGGCTAAATATAATGAAAAATCAATTATTGCGGTTATCAATAACAATAGAATTGGTAGTGTCATGATGATAGAAGCAACTTTCAACATACGTACAGAATGTATTTTTTCTTGGTCAGATTTAAGTTTATTTAATTCTTTGGAGATATCGAGAATTCCGATTCCATCATAAATATTTTTTATATCAAAAAGCAGATCATGTGAATTGCTCAGCATTTCTTGATTAATATTTTGATAAGAATTCATATTTTCACTTATTTCTTGAGATTTCATTTGATTTTCTTTTCGTTTAATTATTTTTCTATGATGTTAAGTGCTAATGATTGATAAGATTTTATCTTTAACTTGGAGTTTTCAACTTTGGGTGGGGATGTCTCGTCATATAACTCGTGAATTTCTTCAAAGTGATTAAAAATTGGGGTCGTAGAAGGGCTTAAATTGAGTAATATTGCTGCTTGATTTAGATTTTGTGAATTTATGGTTGTGACAACGATATTTTCTTTTGTGGGTTTATTTGCATAGGAATGAGGTAAAAAGCTTTCTTCTGGGAATCGCCATAATAGACTATCGATATATTTTGCAGCTTCTTCATTCTGTACTAATATTAAAATTCTCTTTTTTTTATTTATTGCTTCATAGACAGTCTGACAGATATGTCCAATTTTTGTTTGATTATCTTTTACGTGTGTGAAAATTACTTTTGGAAGAAAATTCATTAAAAATCCTTATTCTGTTTAGGTGAGGAATTAATTTTGAATTCTGACAGTACAACACCGCAAGAGACAATAAATTTCATTGCATCTTCTACTTTCATATTAACAAATATAAGCTGCTCCTCTCTAAACATCAACATAAAACCAACAGAGGGGTTAGGAGTTCCAGGAACAAATACAGGAATCATTTCTGAAGTACTTTTGTGGGTTGAGTTTAATTTAATATATTCTCGAGTTATCAAACCTACACTTAGTGCATTTGAATTTGGGAAAGGGACGAGGACTACTTGCGAAAAAGATTTAGATTCCGAAGAAAATAGGCTATGAACGACTTCTTGAAGAGCTAGATAAATTTTATTGATGTAGGGTATTTTTTGAAATATTGCATTACCAAATTTGAACAGATATTTAACAAGAAATAACTGTCCTAAAAAACCGATAAGAAAAATAAAACCGACTAATCCAATCAAAATGAATATTTTGCTTAAGCTAAGTAAAAATTCGGGATTGTGAAAGATTGTTGTGCCCTCTTTGAAGAAATCAAAGTTCGCAATAAATGATTCTACAATACCAAGGAAAGGTCTTGTCAATAGATTAATAAAAAAAACAACAATAAATGACGTTAGAAATATTGGTAATATAATTGCAACGCCTGTTGTGAAGTATTTTTTCATAATAAAAATCCTTTATCTTCCCAAACTAATTGTTTCTGGGACAACATCAGGCATGCGATTAACGTTTATTTCTTTATTAACCATATTAAAATGTGGAGCTATCAACCCACAAGATATGATGTATTTAAATGCATCTTCAACTTTCATATCAAGGTAGATGAGATCTTGTTTCTTATACATCACTAGGAAACCAGAAGTAGGATTGGGTGTTGTGGGAACAAAGACCGCGACAACATCTTGGTAGATAGTTTCCTTTAACGATGAAATCTCTTCTCTTGTAACAAGACCTATAGAAAGGGTTTCCGGATTTGGAAATCTGACAAGAACAACCTGTTTAAAGGATTGATTTTTTGAAGTAAAGATAGTTTTTATGACTTCATTACAAGTTCTGTAGATTGTGCTGACGAGAGGGATTTTCTTTACCGCGTATTCGGCTAATTTAATAAAAGATCTAAAGAAAAACCAACGCGCGATCATTCCTAGGCATATAGTTAAAATAAATAGGCAGGAGATAATGAGTAATTGGGCTGTGATGCTCTGAAGTTGGTCTGAATTTAGGAATAGAAATCCATTTGTAAACAAACCGTAGCGGATGAAAAATGATTCTACGATACCCAAAAAAGGGCCTGTGAGTAGATTGAAGAAAAAAATGACGATCGCAATAGTTAATGCTACAGGGAGTAGAATGACTAAGCCTGTAATAAAATATTTTTTCATATTATTTTTTCTCTTTAGCTGGACTTGTCCAGGGATTATTTTTTATTCTAAACCGCCAGGGAAGCATTGCATCTTCTCCGGCATAATCGACACCAATTCTTGGAGTGGCAATTATTTGTTCTGGATCAATTTTTATATTTCTATCTTCTAACCAAATCATCGAGCCAATTAGGGAAGTACCATTATCGCGAATTGACATTCCAAGGGCTTCTGTTAATGCACCAGGTCCGCCTGTCAAACTTCTATTTAGTTTCGTCTTCTTTCGTCGTTCCATCATTTTTTCAATTCCAATCTGAGGTTCAATCGCTTTGATTAGTATCCCATGTGGAATTCCTTTTTGATTCGTTACGACATTGAATAAAAGATGAATCCCATAACATAGATAGATATAAGCATGTCCACCAGCCCCATACATGACTTCATTACGTTTAGTCATTTTCATTCCATAGGCGTGAGATGCTCTGTCATCAATACCTCTATAAGCCTCTGTTTCTACAATCATTCCACCAGTAATAATGCCATCATTATTCGTAAATAAGTATTTACCTATAAGTAGTTTGCTAATTTGCAAAACATTATCTTGTTGGTAGAAAGTGAGGGGGAGTTTTGGGTATTTGATCATAAGTCAAGTTTTAGGCCACGCGTGGTATAGATTCGAATTCTGTCCCCGCCAGTTATAGCGTTCTCTTTTAGGTTATATTGATTAATAATACCCGAAAGATAACGCTTTAACCAGCGAAAAAATAGTTTCAAATATAAGTTATCATGGATTGCGCAAGAGGTCTAAAAAATTATAATTTTTTCTTTGTAGGTTTTTTCTTTTCTTTTTTTACTGTTTTCTTCTTGGTTTCAGGTGCTTTTTTTCTAGTCCAGCTTTTGGAAACAGGTTTGTCGGACGATTTTTTCTTAGTTTTTCTTTTTTCTTTTATAGGAATTACATTAATAGAAGCTGATTCTTTTGATGTGAGGTACCATTTTGTTTCTAAAGAAATTAAATCTACACTTTTTAGCATGACTGTAAGGCGATCACCGGCAGCATATGTTGATCCTTTACGAGATCCACGCAAACGCATACGGCTTTCTTCAAAAATAAAATAATCTTCTTCTAGTTCAGAAATGTGGATAAATCCTTCTAAAAGCAATTCGAGTATTTCGAAATAAAATCCAAAATTTTTGACGCGTGTGATTATTGCGTCATGTTCTTTGTGAGGATCTTTAGTATGAATCGTGTCCAATAAGCGCAATTTTTTTAACAAGACCACACTGGATTCAGCCTTTGCTGAGATTCGTTCTTGATCGGAGCAGTGTAATGCAATAGATTGTAAATAATCGAGCTCATCTTTTTCACCGAATAAGATTCTATGAACGACTAAGTCAACATAGCGGCGAATAGGACTGGTAAAATGACAGTAGTGTGTTAAGCTTAAACCGTAATGACCGATATTTTCCGGTGAATAAATCGCTAGTCGCATGCGTCGTATATAGCTTGTTGCTAGATAATTGGAATAGGTTGATTGTTCGGCTTCTTCAAATAATTTTTGGAAATCTTGTGCTGTGGGTTTTTCTGGCATTCTGAATCCGAATGCTGATGCCAATATAGAAAAATCTTTCAAATTTTCTTCTGCTGGTTCGTCGTGGATACGATATGTTAAATTTTTGCCTTTGTTGGTTAGATCCCAAGCGACAATTTCATTGGCTTTAAGCATGAATTCTTCCACCATTTGGTGGGTGATGTCGTAGGTAATGTAATCAGTGCCGTATGGAACGCCTTTTTCATCGACCAGTATTGAGAGATCAGGCAATGCAAATTCAATGCTTCCCCGTTCATAACGCTTACGTTTTAAAAGTCCGCATAATTTGACCATTAATTCGAGAGTCGGTTTGTGGGGGCTTGATTTTTTTCCATCCAAAACTTCTTTTGCTTCTCGATACGAAAAGCGTTTTGCACTTTTGATAACGGAACGTGTAATCGTATGTGTAAGAAGTGTTCCTGTGGCATCAAATCGCATGAGGACAGAAACTGTTAAACGATTGACATTAGCTTTTAAACTGCACAAATTATCCGATAGTACCGGTGGAAGCATCGGCAGGCAATATCTTGGAAAATAAGTAGAGTTAGCACGCAATTGGGCTTCAGTATCGATGGCACTTCCAGGTTTCACGTAATGGGAAACGTCGGCGATATGTACTCCAAGATTGTAATAACCTTCTTTATCAATAGTTAAAGTTAGAGCGTCATCAAAGTCTTTTGCAGTATCGGGATCAATTGTAAATGTTTCCCATTCACGAAAATCGGCTCTATCTTTCAGGTCCTTTGCAGACACTCTATTACCAAAGCTTTCAGCTTCTTCTGTAACTTTACTTGGAAAATCGGCTCGTAATTCGTATTCTTCAATAGCTGCTGTGATATCACAAGAGGGATCAGAAATGTGCCCAAGATAATGGGAAAGGCGACAAATCGTTTCCGTTTCTTTTGTTCCCCAGTCCACAATTTCCATTACGATACGGTCTCCGACAACAAGAATTCTTTCGTCGGATGGCTGAACGATGATATACTGTTGAGCGCCAAGAAGAGGAGCGTAAGCAATGAGTTCTCCGTGGGAGCTAATTGATCGAATGATTCCGCCCATATGCGTTCTGGCTCTAGATAAAATGGCAATGACTTTACCTTCAGGACCTTTCTCAGAGAAAGAATCTTGATTAATTAATACTTCAACTGAATCGCCATCGACAGCATTTTTTGTCAGGTGTTTGGGTATAAAAATATCTTGAGGATGTAGGATCGGGTTTTCGGGTTGAACGAATCCGAAGCCACGTGGATGCATTCGGATGATTCCTGTAGTGACGTCAGAGCTAGATTTTTTCCATGCATAACGCCCATTTGTGTTTTCAATGAGCTGAC
Source organism: Parachlamydiaceae bacterium (assembly GCA_013816265.1). Classification (GTDB taxonomy): domain Bacteria; phylum Chlamydiota; class Chlamydiia; order Chlamydiales; family Parachlamydiaceae; genus JACDES01. Next base: position 18,239 of record JACDES010000033.1, read on the forward strand.
GGGAAGTGAGAGATTTTAAAACTTCTTTAAAGATGTCGATGTGTTGAGGGGGAAGAGCTAGTCTTTTCATGAGTTCTTCTTCACTTAGTGATGAAAAGCCCTTTCCACTCATGAACTGTTCTGTTATTCTAAGTAAATTTTGAAAGAGTCGTTCTTCTTTTGCGGATCTTTGTGGTGTTTCATTTTTTTTTGATTTTTTTGGCATAAGCTATAAATTTATTGTTCTAACCTTGGATTGTTTAAATTGTAAAATAGACCAATTTGCAAAACTGTTGGTGAGTTATATTTAAAATATTTTTAAATATAAGTTATCATGAATTGTGCAAGCGGCCTAAAATAAATTTAACATAATCTTTCAATCTTAGCCAGATCATTCTATATTCCATAAAATTAGGGGGTTTTTGATATAAAAGATTGGGAAAAAACCCTTTGATTTGATAAATTACTATTTCATTTTTATTTAGAAATTAAAGTTAAATTAGTGAGAAACAATGAAATACGATCATAAGCAGATAGAAGAAAAGTGGCAAAAATTTTGGTTAGAAAATAAAACATTCAAAACATTAAATGATTTTACAAAACCCAAGTATTATGTCCTTGATATGTTTCCATATCCATCAGGTTCAGGGCTTCATGTAGGCCATCCTGAAGGCTATACCGCTACTGATATTCTTGCTCGCTATAAGCGTACAAAAGGATTTAACGTCTTGCATCCGATGGGATGGGACAGTTTTGGTCTTCCTGCAGAACAATACGCTATTCGAACCGGTACACATCCTGCGATTTCTACTAAACAAAACATCGATAATTTCAGAAGACAACTTCGTGCGCTTGGTTTTAGTTATGACTGGGATAGGGAACTTGCAACTAGCGATGCAACTTATTATAAATGGACACAATGGATTTTTACTAAGCTTTATGAAAAAGGGTTGGCATATGAAGCCGAAATGCTTGTCAACTTCTGCCCTGCTTTAGGAACTGTTCTTGCAAACGAGGAAGTTGAAAATGGAAAATCCAAAGAGGGTGGCTTTCCAATTGAACGAAGGCCTTTGCGACAATGGATTTTAAAAATTACTGCCTATGCGGATCGATTGATTGATGACTTGGCCCTCGTGGATTGGCCTGAAAGTCTAAAAAAATTACAAATCAATTGGATCGGAAAAAGTGAAGGAGCTCAAGTTGATTTTGTTGAGAAATCGACTGGTGAAAAATTAACCGTTTTCACCACAAGACCAGACACTTTATTCGGAGCTACCTATATGGTATTAGCTCCTGAGCATTCGTTAATAAGCAAAATAACAACTGATCAACAAAAAGCTGCTGTGCAGAATTATCAAAAAATTTCTGCAAGTAAAAGTGATCTCGATCGTACCGATTTAAATAAGCAGAAGTCAGGGGTCTTCATAGGTGCTTATGCAATAAATCCTGTAAACATGAAGCTTATACCCATTTGGATATCTGATTATGTTCTAATGTCGTATGGAACAGGTGCCATTATGGCAGTTCCTGCTCATGATGAGCGTGATTTTGAGTTTGCAACAACTTTTAAATTACCGATCATTCCTGTTTTTGACCCTGAAAATGCAGAACCTTTGATTAGAGAGGAAGTTTTAGCCGGTAAGAAATGCTGGTCTGAAGAAGGAACCTGTATAAATAGCATCAATGAAGAAATATCGTTGAATGGACTGAATAGTGAAGAAGCCAAAAAAGCGATTACAAATTGGTTGGAGAAAAAGGGAAGGGGTAAAGCCGCGATTACATATAAGTTGCGCGATTGGTTATTTTCCCGTCAACGTTATTGGGGAGAGCCGTTCCCGGTATTAAAATTTGAAGATGGAACAGAGCGTATTTTGGATCAGGATGAATTACCCTTATGTCCGCCTGAAATTGCCAATTACAAACCGACAGCTGATGGACAAAGTCCATTGGCTCAGGCTAAAGATTGGGTTGAGATCGTTGATAAAAAAACAGGTAAAAAAGCTTGGCGTGAAACAAATATTATGCCTCAGTGGGCAGGTTCATGCTGGTATTATCTCCGTTTTTGTGATCCACATAATACTAAAGAGGCCTGGAGTAAAGAAGTCGAGCAATACTGGTTACCTGTAGATATGTATGTCGGTGGTGTCGAACATGCTGTCTTGCATTTACTATATGCTAGATTCTGGCATAAAGTTTTGTATGATTGTGGTTATGTACATACGTTAGAACCATTTCAAACATTACGTAATCAGGGACTCATTACATCGCGATCTTATCAAAATAGTTCAAAGCTTTATGTGGAACCTGAGTTTGCGATGGAAAAAAATGGGAAATATTTCGATCGTCGTACTGATGAGGAATTAACTAGCCAAATTGAAAAGATGTCCAAGTCAAAGCTTAATGGTGTGACACCTGATGAAGTTGTAGATGAATTTGGGGCAGATTCTTTACGGTTATATGAGATGTTTATGGGACCGTTAGAAAAAGAGAAAGTGTGGAATACTGATGCTGTATCTGGTTGTAGTCGCTTTTTGAATCGTTTTTATGATGCAGGTTTTTCCGATAAAATCACAGATGAAGTTTCGGAAGAGGCTTTAAAATTGGGGCATCGCTTGGTTTTCGGAGTTGAAAAAGATATTGAATCCATGCAATTTAATACAGCGATTGCGAAAATGATGGAATTTTTGAACGAGTTTTCAAAGCTTCCGAAGTATCCAAGAGTAGTCATGAAGTGGGCGACACAAGCGATTGCGCCTTTTGCGCCTCATATTGCGGAAGAAGTCTGGTCACATTTAGGTTTTAAAGAGTCTTTATCATATGCTTCATTCCCAATAGCTGAAGAAAAATATTTGGAAGATGAGACCATTACCTATGTCGTACAAGTGAATGGGAAGGTCAGAGGGCGTTTTGAGTTGCCTAAGGATCAAGATCAAGCTGGAATATTAGAAGCTGCGAAAAAGAATCCAAATATTGTGAAATTTTTGGATGGTTGTGAGATACAGCGAGTTGTTTTTGTTCCGAATAAACTATTGAATCTTGTGCTTGTAGAGAAATCATCAAGTTAATTCACGTTTGTTTTTGAATCTTCTGTTGGATCTTTATTGTATTGTATGTCCATTAATGCTGGACATACAATACCAAATCCTAATGGTCTGTAGGAATCATCTGATTAATAGGATTTCAATATCCGCTATTATGGGAGATTAATATGGTATTTTTTGGCTGCGTATGGTTAATATTCTTGGGATTTGCTCTTTTCAAAATAAATGATGAAAAAGTGAATTCGAGAATAATGTACAATGCTTTCAAAATAAGAATAAAATGAGACAATCGTCTTATTTTTTACAAATCTTTACCCACAATTTTTTTTAAAGAAAGCACCCTTTGTTAGGCCTGAAGGGCCGGTATGAAATAGCCCAGGTCGCAGCAAAGCGGAGGCCTGGGTCAATGCAAACAATCTATTGAGTCCTGAAAGGACGGCACATGATAACGTACCCAATTTATGCCGTCCTTTCAGGACTCGATTATTTTTTTATTACACCCAGGCCTCCACTTTGTTGCGACCAGGGCTATTTCATGCCGGCCCTTCAGGCCTAACGCAAGGAACTTTCCGTTAGATAAATAGTATCGTAAAGAAATAAGCAATTCACATATTTTTTCTTATTAAGTCTTAAATGAAGTGAATAGGAGGAGTTTGAAAAATCAACAAACTCCTTCTTTTATCCTAATGAAAAACCGTAAATACTATGGCCCACACCAATTCAGTGTCGAACAATCACCACGTGTACCATTGCAGCCTTGCGTAACAGCACAATGGTTTGTTTGTCCGCTTAGATCTTTAGTTGGATCATCAGATATTGATTCTTTGATTACAATATCCAAATCATAATGGTCTACAGGAACCATTTGATCAATAGGATTTGAATATTCCATTATTGGGGATCAATATGGTTTCTTGGCGTATCGTTATATTCTTGGTCTTTCCAAAATAAATGATGAAAAAGGGAATTCGAGAGTAATGCCTCTGAATTCCCAAAATTGAAAATATCTAAATCACAATTTTATATTTTATTAATAGTCTTTAATAATTTTCTTCGTGCTCTCGATCCTAAGTTAAGGCGGTCATTTAAAGTCAATGTATTTTGTCTTCTGATTTCCTCTTCATATTCTTCTAGTTTAAGAATTTCTTTTTTTGCTTTTCCTAGTGCATGTAAAGAATGTTTAGAAGGTTCAAGACCCGCTTTTTCTTCTTTTGCAATATCATATTCCAATTTTTTTATATCCTTTCTTAATTTTTTTAGTTCTGTATCAACTTCCTTCAAAGCAAGATTACGTTGATCAGGAGTTTCGATTTTAGAAACTGGCACTAAAGATGCTTTATCTAAAGCTACTTCGGTATATATATCCCCACTTACTTTTTCTGCTTGTTTCTGAGCACTAAATTCAGCTTTTCTTGATTCAGCTAATTGAAGATAATGTTGCCAAATTATTCTTGAAGCGTATGCATGTTGAAAAGTTCGGTTATCTCCTAGAGCTCTAAATTCAGAATCTCTTTGTTGCGCAGAGGACAGACCAACAAACGAAGTGCCCCGGTCTTTTAAAGATTTTATTTTCGCGAGAGTATGGTTAATAAAAACATTCGTCAAATGTATTATTTCTACTTTAGCTTTTTCCACAGCGACAGATGCTTGAGTCAAATTAGTAATCTGTTTTGGATCCCGAGGATAAAAACTTAAAATATCAAAAGGAGTAAAATCTTCTAAGTTAATATTTTCAAATGTCGCACGATAAATTATAGTATTGATAATGAATATGTTATCGCCAGATCCTTGACTAATCGAACCTGGTAATTCTATCGCTGTAGATATACTTTTTAAAAATCCTTGATACTCGTTATCAATTCTTTCAAAATCAATTGGAGAAAGTATATTTGGATTAGTTTTACTTGATAAAGTATTAATACCAATACCATTAATATTATTAGATATTGAACTCATAATAACCTCCGAACAAGATAATTAGATATATCCCTCTACTATAATAGTAATAAATTTTTGATTTTATTACAATTAAAATATCTATACGAAAACCCTAGTTTATGAAATAATCGCAAAACTTCGCGCTGAATATAGACTGTTATTTAAATTAAACTATTAATTATGAGGTAATTTATGGGAGTAAATCATAAAAAGTAACTTCAAAAGATCGAAAAATTATCTTAGGTTTGTTAATGCAGAAAATTTCAGTTAGATAATGTATACCACACGCGGTATATGTCGGAGTGTTGAACATGCTATCTTACAATTACTTAATGCTAGATTCTTGCATAAGGTTTTATATGAGTGGTTTACATACGTTGGAACCATTTCAAACATCATGTAATCAGGACTCATTACATCTCAAGGGGAGATAAGTATATGGTGTTAATGAGTTTAGAAATTCAACAGAAAGACACATAGTTACCTATTAATTGTGCTTGACTTTGTGCCTTAGTGTCTTTGTGTTGAATTTGTTTGCAGTTGTCATCCGGAGCAGTGGTTTTGGATGGTTGTGAGATACAACGAGTTGTTTTTATTCCGAATAAACTATTAAATCTTGTGCATGTAGAGAAAAAATAGTTTAAGGATAAGAGCATGGGAGATAAGAATATGGGTGTTAATGAGTTTAGATATTCAACACAAAGACACAAAGACACCAAAGTTACTTATCAATTGTGCTTTGGGTTCTTTCTGAATGTGAAGACATAAAGGACCTAAACGACCTAAGGGACATTTGACAAGTTGTAAAACAAGTTAACTTATAATCAACTGTCTTTTTTGTCATTTTTGTCCTTTACGTCCTTTGCGTTCTTTTGTTCCTTTGCGTCCTTTACAGCCACTATTTGAAATTCCGTAACCCCTAAGTATTTTTCAAGGGCTTCTGAATTATTCCTGCCGCGGATAGTAATTTTATCATATCCAACAGCATCAGAATTTAAGGTCCCATTTTGTGAATGCATGCGCATCTTTACGCAGTGACCAAATGTACCGCTTTTAATTCCTTCTGGCAAATTTTCTCTATCTTCTTCGCGACCTCTACCAATTATAAATAAGCGCTCTATTTTGTCATATAACGCACGAGTGGCTTGTTGTTCACAAGGATAAACCAGAACACTAATTGAGAAGGCAGCTAATTTTGTAATTCTAAAGGCAACTTTCGCAGCAAAAAGCCTTCTATTGTCAAGAGAAACTAATAAATCATCATTAAATTTAATGACTTTAATTGATGTTCCCTTTAACCAGCCTGATTCAATCATATTATCGATCAATTTATCTAACCCCATTCCATCAGTGGTAGCATCTCCAATTGAATCTTGAGAATATTTTAGTTTTGCTATTGCTTCACCGAAAAGATGAACTATTTTGCCTGCTACATTATCTAAATTTGAACCTTTACCAATAACGGAAAATGTTGATGTTGATATAAGTGTACGTTCTTTAGCAATAGCTTTTTCTTTAGCCTTCTGTGCTTGTCTTTTCTTTCTTGCAATTGCTTCTAGAGCTGATTCTAATCTTGCAGGTACTTTTGAACTTTTGTTTCCATCATTTTCTAAACCGGGCATTAATAAATCAAAATTCAATTTTGCCGTTGGAGGTGTATGGACAAACTCACTTTCACCTGTTATTAGAACGGGATCAAAACTTACAGCTTTTTCTTTTTCAACATCATCATTATTATCATTATCATTATCATTATCATCATTAAGGAGTCCGAGACTTACTTCAGGTGGAGCATAACTTTCCTGTGGTAATGGAAGAACCTCATCATCTTTATCAAAAACTGGTTTTGAGATGCGTTTGCTTAGTTTTTTTGGTTTGGTATCGGAGTCATTATTTTGTTGTTTAGTTTCGGGAAAATCGAAAAATACAGCTGCAACAGGCACAACGAAGCTATCTTCAGATTTTATTTTTGTTACAGTTCTTCCGTTAAAGTTCGTCTGAACAATCTCTTCCGGCTTTTCATGCGGCGTAGTATTATAACCTTCTTCAAAAGGCATTCCAGGTAATGGAAGATTATAAAAAGTGTTAGTTGGAGAAGTCATGAAAAATCCCTTTTTATTTTAACGGCATTCCTAATACGTGGTATAGTGAGAAGGAGATATATATAGAATAATGAATTCTGGCTTTTGAGCTAAATTGAAGCTGTTAATATGGTGTAAGTTTAAATTTCAGCATTTATTCACTTTAAAATAAGAGATAATTTTTATAAAGAGTTTTTACGAGCTTTGTTTCCCTTTCGCATTTGTTTTGGTTTCATGGGTTAAGTCGGAGACTTTTGATTCTTCTTTATTTTTGGTCGTCATTTTTCTTGAAGATCTGCTTTTTTCTACTTTGAAAAAAACATTAGCGTATCGTTTTTTAAGTTGTTTTATCCCATCTTTTAATGAATCACTGTTTTGAATATCTACAAAACGGAGAGACCGAAATTCTCTTAAAGAAGATAGAAGCTGCCGACCGCTCATTTCAGAATTTTGGATTGTAAGACTTTGTAGGCGCGGAAATTTAAATTCAAAATATAAAACAACTTTATCTTGCAAAAACCAATTTGTATTAGAAACATCTAAAGAGACAAGCTGAGAGGAATAGGTGTTTGCAAGAATTACAAAGTGTCTATATTTCAATCGACTTCCTGGTAAACCAAGATGCTTTAAACGTAAACATGAATTTGTAAATTTATCTAATGCGTCACTCACGTGCACATCTAAATCGTAGTCATTTTTGTCTGTTAAATCGATATCAAAGAAAAAAAGTAACCCTAACTTAACGAAGATTTCTGCAATACGCTCATCATATTCTTTATCTTTTAGATCGAGATTGCTTAATGTTAAATGTGTAAGTTCAGGAGTATGTTTAGCTAATGCTCTTAAAGTTCTATAAGTAAATGACGGTTTTGATGTTTCTGTATCCATTGATTTTAAATGAAGTACAGATAAATCAGGACATCTTTTTGCTATTTCCAAAACACCTGTATCATCAAATTTAAAATCTTCATTTTTATTAACTTCAATTTCTAAACATGTTAATCTTGGGCTTTGTTTAGCAACATCTTTCAAAAATTTTGAATCAAAGGTTCCTTTGCAATTATACAATTGTAAAGAAAGTAAGCCCTTTAATTTGGCTAAAAGAGAAATTAAAGCATCATGCTCAAAAGTGCAGTTTCTCAATACAATAGACTCTAACAATTGACAGGTTTCAAGTTCTTGAAGGGTTGCAGTCATTTTAATTAATCCATGAAATGGCAACGCTTCAAAAACGAATCTTTTTAAATTTTCGCATTGAGATAATCTGGTAAAGTGGGAGTTTTCAAATCCAGGACACCGATGAAATTCAACTTCTTCTATGAAATCCAATCTTCGTCGTTTAAATAAATTAGTAATGACGTCTTTGTTTAAATAAAGACAATGATGAAGTTTCACGGAACTTAAAAATTCACATTTTGCGTAGAGCCTATTTAAAAAATTTCTTTTCTCTACCTTTTCTGTTTCACATTGAGAAGGGGCAAAATCAAATTCCACAGACCGTAAATTTTGGCAATGTTTTGCTAGTTTGAAAAACAACCCATGGTCGATTGTTGAACAATTAGAAAATGTCAAATTTTTAAGGGCGTTTGAATCGCTTTTTTCATTTATTAATGCAATTGGGGATAATTGCGTTACAAAAGGGCATCCTGTGATTCTTAAGGTTTCGAGTTCTGTACATTCAGATAAAAATCGTGTAAAACCATAGTCTGATAACTGAGAAGTGCTTAAACTATTCCAATATTCAAAAGATACCCAGTGGGATCTCAGAGATAGAATAATTAGGGATTGATCTGTCATTTCATAACAATCCACAATTTTTAACGAATCAACCTTTTCTCCATGAATAAGCACTACTGCCATGTAAGAATCAAAATGAATTGAGGAACAATTATTGAATTCTAACGATCTCAATCGAGGACATTTTTGAAGCATTAGTCCTAATGCATCCGCAGAAAATTTATCTCCTTGTAGTCTTAGAGATCGCAAATTTGATCCATTTTCTCCAATTATCTTAAGATCTTCGTCAGTCGTATTTAATAATAGATGATTGAATTGAGTAGGTTTATATCCCGAGTAATTTACCAGCTTTAGAGCCATTCTGGAATGATCAATTGTATCAAATAATCGGATTTTGTTAACCTTGAACACTTCTTTTAAAAAGGACGGGGTTGTCATATCATGAAAAGGTTTACAAAATACAGTGTAACTTCTTAATTGACTCCATGTTTTAAAGGGGAGATATGAGAGAACGAGATCCCAAGTGGGTGCAGAAAAATTACATATATTACCAATAGCTATGATCTTTTTCCATTTTTTGGGAGTTAGCTCTAAGTATATTAAGCGTTCAGAAACACAACTTGGCAATTTTTTCTTTTTATTACCATCAGACTTCGCATCGGTGTCATCTTTTATGACAAGGTATCGATAAATTCTGGCAATTGCTAGGATCATTTCTGCCTGTTTATTTTCAGCAATCAATTTCTCTGAATTTCTCTGAATTAAGTAAACGTTTCCTTTTATTAATTTATAATTTGTTAATAATTGTTTAAGTCTTGATTTAACAATAGTTGAATTTTGGGAAATAATATTTGCTATACTAGTAAAAATTTCATTATATTTATTTAAGCTATCTATGTATTCATCTGAGATATTGGGGGTAGTCAAAATTGTTTGAAAGGGGAATTGTGGTCGAGCAGCTTCGAAAAGTCCGGAGTAGTAGGTAGCCATATTATTACTTTATTTTAGAGATATCGAATTTAAGAATAATAATATTGAAAATTTATTAATAATGCAATTTAAAAGGCTCATCACATAAACGATTGTTTGACAACCAAAACGATAATAACATGCTTAAATAATTGAGGGTTTACCACGCATTAGATTGAGAAATCATTCTGTGCAATATTATTGAATGAATTAGCTTCAATAACTGCGGATGCAGTTTAATTTAGGTAGCCAGGGGGGTCCGAAACTCACATAGGTTACACTTTAACACAACCACATAGGTTACACATTGTTTATATATATTTAAATTTTAAAAAACGCATAGTATTTCTTTTAAAACTGTAATCTGTTCT
>JACDES010000134.1 GCA_013816265.1 Parachlamydiaceae bacterium
GCTGAATCGATGTCCATCTATCTTTCTTTGACCTATACCTGGCATGACATTTCCCCTTAAAGCCTTAATCATTTAATGGAATGTCACATTACTAAATTAAAAGTTTATTGTAAAGTGAACGGTATTGCCCCTGACCCCAATTTCACAAATAATGCAAATTTTATTTTCGCACTTTTTATGCAATCAACCACAACAAATCGGAAAAATCAAAGCAACACATCTTTAAATCGATTAATTTTTCTAAAATCATTACCTACTCCACCATTCAATCCTTGAGACTTCTTTGAAGAAGACTTAACAGGATATAATTCTCTTTCGCATTTATTTATTATTCCTTATTGACCCTAACGCATACGTCATTGTGTAGAATATAGATATCTTTTAAAATCAAGGGGATTTTAGGAGGGAGGATATCGATGGTGTATACAGTAAAAAAAATAAGTGAACTTTCCGGTGTGACTGTTCGTACGCTGCATTTCTACGAAGAGACAGGTCTTCTCAAACCGGCTTATTATGGATCTAATGGATATCGGTACTATGAGGAGAAAGAGCTGTTGCAACTTCAACAAATTCTTTTCTTCAAGGAATTAGGTTTTACGTTGAAACAAATCCTGAAGGTTGTAGGAAGAAGCGACTTTGATCAACTCACAGCTCTCCATTCACATAGAAAGGCTCTGAGCAAAGAGTGGGAAAAGATTGGACTACTGTTGAAGACCATCGATAAAACAATAAACCACTTAAAAGGAAAAAAGAAAATGAAAGATAAAGAGATATTCGATGGTTTCAATATTACATTAGTCAAGGCTATGGAGGGGCAATCCTATTCCGCAGCCGAGAAACTCGTCGTCCAAAGTGTAAAAAATCCAACCAAAAGTATCGAAGATGTCAAAAGAAGAGGAAAAGCCTATTACGATAAAATCACAAAAATAGCCAATGCTCTCTTTGGAGAACTTGTGCATTGCATCGAAAAAGGATTAGATCCTGCTGCAGATGTAGTACAAAAGATCATCAAAAAACATCATGTATTTGTGGAGCAAACGCATGTTGCTACTAAAGACGTATATAAAGCGATGGCTCAATTATATGCAGAACATCCTGATTTTAGAAAACAACTAGATCCTTTTCATATTGAGCTTGCAACTTTCATGGCTAAAGCAATGAGAGTATTTGCTGATCGAGAATTATCTTAGCATTACATGAGACCTCCTTCAGAAATGAGGGAGGTTTTAGATAGGTGATGCAGGTGTCAGGACTGACCTTAACAACAAAATTGTTTTTGCTGGAAATTACTGATTTTTTTTGTTAAACTACTTTTTTCAATTGTCTTAGATACAAATTAATCATTCAATGAGGAATTATGTCAAAAAAACTTAACCAATATATTATATTATTAGCCTTAACGTTCATTCCCTTAGTAGGATATGCTGACGAACAACCTATAAAACCAGTGCATAAACCACCAATTCTTACTACTACAGCGATTATTGAAGTGCATGAAGGTGGTCAATTTAATGGTATTGTATTGATCGAACGTGGAAAAGCTCCATTCGGCAAAGCAATTCCAGGTGGAAAAGTCGAATATGGCGAAACCGTTGAAAATGCTGTAAGACGGGAAATGTTGGAAGAAGTTAACCTTCAATTAATTGACCTAAGACAATTTCATGTTTATTCCGATCCCAAAAGAGATTTCAGACATCATTCCGTTGAAGTTGCTCATATTGCAAAAGCTTTTCAACTCCCTGCAGCCGGAGATGACGCTGCAAAAGCTTTTGTAGTTAAGTTGGAAGATATTCCATGGAGTGAACTCGCTTTTGATCATGCTCAAGTGTTAAAAGATTACGTCGAGTGGAGAAACGGTAATGAATCTTTAGCGATGCCTAACCCTTAATGGAGATTACAGATGTTCATGCAAACTACTTTCTCAATAGCTTTTTTTTTCCTAGCATCATTAGGGATAGAGGCAAAAATTATCGAGACTCGTCACATTGAAGATGTTATTCCCTTGATTGACAATGAAACGTGGCTTCTAGTTGATCTTGACAACTGTATGTTTGAAGGGGCGCAAGCTTTAGGCCATGCAAACTGGTTCTACGACGAACTGCAAAAAAGAACGCAAAAAGGTATGAATCGTGAAGAAGCAATAGCTGATGCATATCCAGGCTGGATTAAGACTCAAAAGGTTTGTAAGGTTAAACCTCTTGAAAACAGCTTTGTGCCTACACTGTTGATGCAGCAAAATCAAGGCATAACGATTATGGGATTAACCCATCGGCAGCCTTCTGTTGCTAATTCAACAGTGCATCAAGTTGGCTCCTTGGGTTTTAATTTCTTAACCACGGCTCCGAGCAAAGAATCTTTTGTAGTACCTGCCAAGACTCCTACTTTATACTTTCAAGGTATTTTGTTTGTAGGCGATTATAATAAGAAAATTGACATTTTTGAACCTTTCCTTTCAATTATCAAAATGACCCCTAGAAAGATTGTTTTTATCGATGATAAGAGAAAAAATGTTGAAGAACTAGAAAGTTTAACTAAATACGGTATCGAATATATTGGCGTGCATTATACCGCTATTGAACACGCTAAACCTGTTTACGTCCGTGAAGTTGCAGAATTTCAATCTAAATATCTAGATCAAATCATGAGTAATGAAGCGGCCATACTCCTAATGGAGAATGGTCTTGAGTAATTTTTCGCTTATACATATTGATGTTAAAGCTATTTTTAACCCTTGCTTTCCAATACATCTTACTGTTTTGGGGAGTATTTAAATGCACAAAAAGAACCATCATGAACACAGTAACTCCTTTCGTCGAGACTCCAATAGAATATTATCGTGCGGATAATAATACTATAGGAATTATTAATAAATACTTTGAAGATTTTGAATCACTTGCAAAATCAGAGAAGTGGGAAGAAATTATTTCTCAAGGGACGGTTGCTTTGAATGCAGCTAAAACTATAAGTAGTACAAGTGATGAAGCGAAAATTTGCGCACAACTTACCTCAACGGCTTTTTATCTGGGTAACTATACCCTGGCTCTTGAATACGCTAAACGCTGCCATGAGTTATCAGAAGTGTTTGTAAGCCCTTCCCTCTTTATTAGGGCTCTTTACCTAGAATCTGCCATTCATCGCGCTTTAGCAGGAAAAAAGACCGACGAACAGTCACAACAAAAATTTTATAAGTTGGCTGTTACAACTGCTGAGGAAGCAATTCAAGTGTATTCGAAAAAAACTGTGGATGATGAAAACTTAAAAGGGAAAGTGTATTTTAACTTGGGAGCTGCACATGCTGATAATCCTAAGGGCAATTTAGAAGAAGCTGCAAATTGCTATGCTATTGCGATTAAATGTTTCAAAAGCATAAAAGCAGCTGATGATATTATACGTACCAATATTCGATTTGGTAAGGTGTGTTTACTTCAAAAAAAATATGCTCTTTCTCAAGAAATAATCCAGGAAGTTCGATCTCAAGTATCGAGTGAGCGGCTTGCAATGCATGCTGATTATCTTGAAGCCCAGCTAAAATATGCGTTAAATGATTCTTCGAATGCATTGAAGATTGCTAACAATGGATTAGCTAGAGCAAAGAGTTTGGGAGCAAAAGAAGATGAATTTCGGATTAACTCTCTAATAGAAAGCATCAATAAACTAACGAATCCTACAAATGCAACTGGAGCAGGAAGATTATTTCAATATATACACACTTTAAACCATTCTGTAGGGAAGAAATCTATTGTTTGGTTTTTGATAGCTGTAGGAAGCTTAATCCTAATAGGATCCATTGCAATGCGCATTATTAAGTCGAATAAGAAATAGGGTTTATTTGGTCATAAAAAATAGGGGATTGGACTTATTCTTATCCCCAATCTATACGTCAAGCCTAATATCAAACTTGGCACCCACCAATCTGCAGTATTTTTTTTGAATGGTGAAAATTATTTAGAGTTGGAGATATCTGGCAAAAAGCCTCCTACTTGCATCTGCCACATATGTGCATAATGTCCACGATTAGCTATTAGTTCGTTATGTGTACCCTCTTCAACTATTTTTCCTTGGTCGAATACTAGTATTCGGTCCATTTTAGCAAGTGTTGAAAGGCGATGCGCAATGACAAGAGTTGTGCGGTTTTGCATAAGTTTTTCTAAACTCTCTTGAATGAATTTTTCAGTAACAGAGTCAAGCGATGAGGTTGCTTCATCTAGAATGAGAATGGGGGAGGCTGCTAACATAGCACGTGCAATGGCTATTCTTTGACGTTCTCCACCTGAAAGCTTAGTTCCGCGTTCACCCACTAGTGTGGCATATCCATTAGGACATTTTCTGATAAATTCATCACAATGTGCCATTTTAGCTGCTTGAATGACCTCTTCTTGAGATGCATGAATATTTCCGTATTGGATGTTCTCTTCTAAAGTACGGTGAAAGAGGAGTGGATCCTGTGGGATAAGTGCGATCTGTTTGTGAAGCGAATCAAGTGTAATAGTAGCAACATCTTGTCCGTCTATCAATATTCTTCCATCTTTGATTGGATAGGACCTTAATATCAGATTTACAAAAGTAGACTTTCCAGCACCTGAATACCCTACCAGCCCTACTTTTTCTCCTCCCTTGATATGTACATTCTTACTACTAAATAGTTTTTTCTCACCATATTGAAAAGAGACGTTTTCGAAGACTATTTCACCTTGGGTAATTTTTAGAGAAGGTGTGCCGGGAGGGTCAATAACATCTTGAGGATCTTCCATGACAGATAGTGCCTGCGTAGCTATTCCAACAGATTTGAAAAATTGGGGCATTATATCTCCGGCAACCCACAAAATCATAATCACATTAAAGGTCGTATTGAATACCTGAATGACTTCTCCGATGGTGATTTTGTTTTGCATCCAATAAAGAATAAGAAAAGTATTTAATGTAATAATCCCTACTAGAAATAGAAGAGAGAGGGATAATAGCATCAATGCAATATAGTATTGTGCCTTATAGTTTTTTTCTTGTTCTATCTTTTGGTAAGAAGCGATGCGCATCTTTTCAAATTGAAAACGAGAAAATAAATTAACTGCAAAATTGTTTGTAAAACTATCAACGATCGTTCCTGCAAGGGTACTACGGGCTTCACCATGATCATTTGAATATTCCACACATTTTACAGTGAAAAAGAAACAAATAATAGCATGGAGCACGATCCACATTCCCAGAATCAAGGCAAATAGAGGACTGACAGCAGAAAAAAATATTAGAATTAAAATAATTGAGGCCACTGCCGGAATAAACACCATCAAATTCTGAATTATTGATGTGACCTGTGTGGTCATGTCACCTATTTTATTAGAAAGACTTCCCGCAAAGTGTTCATTAAAGTATTTCGGAGAATGGTGTTGAATATGATCAAACATTGTCATACGGATATCAGCTTCTAATTTAGGTAATATACGAGCGCGTATAAAATCACGCAATCGGAAACCACACTCTACAATAACCCATAAGCAGACTCCGGCGGCTAAAAGCCATTTTAGAGAATTCCAAGAAGCAAGTCTATCCATTTCAAATTGTGTCATAGTATCTATAATTAATCTTAACAGATAAGGCCAAAGTGTTGAATCGATCGACCATGTCAAGGACAGAAAAAAGATAAAAAAGAAGCTCCATGGTTGCAAACACATTGCTTTCCATATGAATGTAATTAGATTTTTGATTGGAACTGATTTAGATGTATTTTTCATTAGATTAATTTCTTAAAACGATGATTTAGATAATAACTTGATTTAATGACTTCTAAAAAAGGAATTATGTCACAGACTAAGCTCCAATGTGGCTAAAATAAGATAGAGGCTGTAGTTAAAAATGAAAGCCCTCTTTCGCTTTCCTTTTTTGCTAGAATCAATATAAGCCACACCATAACGACACGTCATGTCAATATCAATAAAGGACATAATTTTTTCTCTTATTTAACCCGGCATTGGGCTATGGTTTGGCTTGATCTTCATGATTTACACCATTTTAATACCAATTCACAATTATTTAGCTTTATTGGCTTTCTTGGGGGGTTGCCCACATCTAAAAAAAGCAAGAAGGCTTCTCTTCTGCTGGAAATCTATTCTAAAACCCGCTTCTATCCATTCAACTGTGTTATCATCTTTATTAAAGGAATAATACCGTTTAGAAATGAAAATTTGACTAAATCTATCTTTTTTTTCTACATAACAATAACCATAATCCTTCGTACATTCTGCTTCTGATAAGGCTAACTTTGGAAATACTTCCTTGCTAAAAAAATTGCAAGCTTTCTGAATACCAGGCGAAGCATCTTCTGTGAGTGCCTTCCAGATATTTGGGCCTGATAAATATGGCAAAATAAATGCAATGTCTTCTGGTGTCCATCCTAAATGTGTCATCTGAGATTTTAGGGTCGCGATATCTCGAGGAGATTTTAAACCAGCCGTTGTAATTCGACCCTTCTCTAACATATCGGAAAGATCTTTCTCAAAATCTACTTTTTTATGCAGTTCAGTCTCAAATTCCATATTGGCAATATTATTATAAAAATTAATGTCCTTTAGTTCTGGAAGTTTCGGAAGGTTATCAAGCCAAATGAAATAAGGGTCTGAACTTCTAGAATAGGGAATGCTAGCAGTTTGTACTGGGGGTGATGATAGTACTGGAGGAATGCTAATAGTTGCCTCTGGAGTGGATGATGGGGAATTATTCGTGAATCGCAATTGAGATGATTCTAAAGAAGAATAAATAGAGTGATAAATCTTGGATATCAAAGCAGCCATGCGTGAAACAATGGCCAACACAGCTCCTACAACTGGAGTTAGATAGGCAAATGTAAGAACGGTATATGCTCTTCCTCCCCATGTTCTGGAATTATGTTTTTCCCAAGCCGTTAAAGCATCTGGGATGGAAGTCAAAGTTACCACGGACAAAGCATATTGATTGAATGTCATCTTCATTCCTCTATTGTATGTAATAATATATAAATAACAATTCTAATAGCTAATATAATTACAAAAACAAAAATATAAATCTAGTAATTTATGTGATTTAGTAAATTTACTAAAATCGAATTACGTTTACTGATGGCAGTAGTTAATAATTGGTGTAAGATCTGAATCCAACACTGATCTATCATTCTGACATGAAGAAAATAAATTCTCTAAGAAAAGAGAATATTTTTTGAACTTTTTGAATTCAGAAATTGGTTTCAAATTGGATATCTCGGTAGAAAAGTAAGCTATACCACGTTCGGGTAGCTTGTTAATTTTTTTGTGCGTGAAAGCTCCCGCGGTTGAGGCGATCGTAAGTCACCCAATATTAGTAATAT